>NZ_CP013655.1:1970101-2270101 GCF_001465345.1 Enterococcus rotai
AATTTTCCACGTTCACGGTACCAGATATCTGGTTGCCAATCCCAGGTAAATCCATCTTTTTCTAGCAAATCAAACGAAGCATCAGGACCCATAGAGCCTGCCGCATAATTAGGGAAATCAACGGAGGTTTTATCCCAAGCTTGACGAATGATATCAACGATGCGCCAAGATTGAGCAACTTCATCCCAATGAGAGAAGTTGGTTCCATCACCATTTAAACTGTCCAATAATAATTTTTCATAGGCTTCTGGACTGTTCCCTGTTGTTTCTGCACTATGACGATAATCTAATTTGACTGGTGTCGTCGTGAAGCCTTGACCAATCTCTTTTCCATTTAATGTCATAGAAAATCCTTCTGTTGGTTGAATATAGATCGTTAAGACATTTGGTGGCAAATCTGTTTTTTCACCACATTTGTCGATGTCGTCTTTAAAAACATTGACTGGTACTTGTTTGAAGACAATATTGATTCGTGTTCCTTTTTCAGTTAGACGTTTCCCAGTACGGATGTAGAAAGGAACGCCTGACCAGCGGAAGTTATCGATCAAGAATTTACCTGCAACGAATGTTTCTATTTGTGAGTGTTCATCAACATTTGGTTCTTCACGATAACCAACAAATTGCTGATCATCTAATTTTCCTTCACCATATTGACCACGAACAAAATTCTCCAAAGCTTCTTTTTCTGAATACAAGCGGATTGCTTGTAAGGCTTTGACCTTTTCTGCGCGGATTTCTGCTTCTGAGAAAGCGACAGGTGGTTCCATTGCTAATAATGCAACAACTTGTAAAATGTGGTTTTGAACCATATCTTTTAAGGCACCACTGTGATCATAATAGCCACCACGATCTTCAACACCAAGACTTTCTGCAAAAGTGATTTGAACATTATCGATATAGCGATTATTCCATTGTGATTCGAAAATGTTATTGGCAAAACGAATCGCAGAGATATTTTGAATCATTTCTTTACCTAAGTAATGATCGATTCTAAAGATATCTTTTTCTGGGAAAACAGCACGAATTTCTTCATTTAGTTGGTAAGCAGAAGCATAATCAGCACCAAACGGTTTTTCGATAACTAAACGATCAAAACCGTTGTCTGTTAGGATTTTTTGTGATTTTAAATGTTGAACGATCGTTCCAAAAAATTGTGGGGCCATAGCTAAGTAGTAAATGTGATTACCGCCTAAATCGTATTTGTCATTTAAAGTATCGGATAATTTTTTTAACGTATCGTAGTGCTCAGAGTCATTGACATTGTGTGCTTGATAATAGAAGTGACTTGAAAAGGCATCAGCTTCTTCTTTTGTCGGATTTAAGTCTTTGATTGTTTCACGAACGATTTCGCGGTAGTAATCATCAGACCATTCTCTTCTTGCTGTGCCGATCACAGCAAAATGTTCAGCCAAATTGCCTTTACGATATAACCGGAATAAAGAAGGATATAATTTTCTTTTGGCTAAATCACCAGTGCCGCCAAATATAGTAAATAGAGCTATTTTTTCATTCATTTCATTTCCCCGCTTTCATAATGGAGGTTGTGACAGAATTTTTTCTGAAACCACCAGTTCTTATAATTTATCCACAAAAATAGTGCTTGCTGCTTTATAACTAATCGCTAACTTCTTTGTTTCGTTACTTATACTGATTGGACCTTCGTAAGCTGCAATATCATTGATCGTGTATTCTTCATGAATTTGCAGATCAATCGAAACAAGATAATCCAATAAATCTTTTTCATCTAAAACGCGAGCAATACGAATCGTAGTTCCAACAGGATAGTCGATTAACGTTTGACGTTTTTCTTCGTGGACTGGCTGATCATCTCCGGGGATGACACCGCCATGAGGACAAAATTTGGGTTGATCCAAATAAGCAGATAAACGATTTGCTAACGTTTGAGAGGTAACATGTTCCAAGACTTCCGCCTCATCATGAACTTCATTCCATGAGTAGTTTAAATGTTCAACTAAAAATACTTCCCATAAGCGATGCTTACGAATCAGTGTACTTGCTTTTTTCAAACCTGACTCGGTTAATTGAACACCTTGATAGGGTGAATGTTCGACCAATTTTTCTTTTACTAATTTTGAAATCATTTCGCTGACAGAAGCTGCTGAAACATCTAAGCCCGCGACGATTTGTTTATTGTTGATTTTATTTTCATCGCCACCTAATTCAAAAATCAGTTTTAGGTAGTCTTCGCGATTTGGGGTCATATCGTTCATCCTTTCAAAGAAGCCATCAGCATAAGTTTATCAGAAAATTGTTTTTTTGACCATTTAATAATATGTTAATCTTGAAAAAAATGTGTGTTTGACTTTTTGAATCTACAAATAGGGAACAAACACTTGATTGATAACGTTTTCTCGGTTTTTTTGGCTTACATTTTAGTTTAAATTGGTGAGTACAGGATTATAAAAAAATGGATTGTTAAAATAGAATTAGAATTTTTGAGCAATGAGAACACCAGTTGATCAACGTTTTATATAATAGAACAAGACTTTTAAGTGAACTTTGCTTTATAATGAAAGTATCATCTTCGAGGAGCGGACAAAATATGAAACAAAAACAATACATTTTATCGATAGATCAAGGAACAACCAGTTCAAGAGCAATCATCTTCAATCATGATGGACAGGAAATTGCCAAAGCCCAAAAGGAGTTTACTCAGTATTTTCCAAACCCTGGTTGGGTCGAGCATGACGCTAATGAAATTTGGAATTCAGTTCAGTCTGTGATTGCAGATGTGCTGATCGAATCAAAGTTAAAGCCTGCTCAAATCAAAGCAATTGGGATCACGAATCAACGTGAAACAACGGTTGTTTGGGATAAACAGACAGGCGAACCGATTCACCGGGCCATTGTTTGGCAATCTAAGCAAACAAATGAATTAGCAGATGAACTGAAAGAAAATGGTCATCAAGAGTTTATTCAAAAACGAACAGGCTTGATCATTGATTCTTATTTTTCTGCAACTAAAGTAAAATGGCTGCTGGAGAATGTCAAAGATGCCAAAGTAAAAGCACAAGCTGGACAACTATTATTTGGTACGATCGATACCTGGCTATTGTGGAAACTGACGGGTGGGAAAGTACATAAAACAGATTACACGAATGCTAGTCGAACGATGCTATTTAATATTCATTCATTAGATTGGGATCAGGATATCTTGGATATTCTGGGTGTTCCAAGAATGATGTTGCCGCAAGTATGCTCAAATGCAGAAATCTATGGTTATACGGAAGACTATCATTTTTATGGAGAAAATATCCCGATTGCTGCAATGGCTGGTGATCAGCAGGCGGCGCTCTTTGGTCAGGCGGCTTTTGAAAAAGGAATGGTTAAAAATACGTATGGCACAGGTGCATTTATTGTGATGAACACAGGGGAGCAAGCAATTTTATCTGATAATGGTTTATTGACTACGATCGGTTATGGAATAGATGGCAAAGTCAATTATGCTCTAGAAGGAAGTATTTTTGTGGCAGGCTCTGCCGTTCAGTGGTTACGCGATGGATTGAAATTGATTGAAAAAGCTGAGGATTCAGAAGCATTAGCAAATCAAGTCACAGATTCGGACGGTGTGTATGTTGTACCAGCCTTTACGGGGTTGGGAGCGCCATTCTGGGACCAGGAAGCCAGAGGAGCAGTTTTCGGTTTAACAAGAGGAACAACAAAAGAACACCTGATTCGTGCAACATTGGAGTCGATAGCCTATCAAACCGCTGATGTGATCAAAACGATGGAAAATGATTCTAAGATTACAATTAAGCGATTAAGAGCGGATGGCGGAGCTTCAAAAAATGATTTACTGATGCAGTTCCAAGCAGATATCATTGACAAACCAGTAGAAGCGGCTGATTTTTCTGAAACTACAGCTTTAGGTGTTGCTTATCTAGCTGGTTTAGCTGTTGGTTTTTGGCAAGATTTAGCAGAAATTAAAGCATTTGCTCATCATGGCAAACGATTTGAAGCACAAATCAACGATGCTAAGAGAACGGAACTGTATGATGGCTGGAAAAGAGCAGTTCAGGCAACGATGGCTTTTAAGCCGACAGAATAAAGCATGTGAGGAAGGTGCAGGATGATGACGTATCGACCCAAAGTTTGGCAAGATTCTGTAAATGATTATCAAGAAGTAGCTCCTGATGTACGTTTAAGTTCCTATATACAATCGTATTGGATTAGTTATACAGATTCATCTAGCCCGCCAAGTAGAGTCATTCCTGATTTGTGTTCCGACGTAATTGTGCAATTGAGCACTGAATTAGATGTTTTACAGGTCAATATTTGCGGTCCCAGTACACACTTTTTTTATTCATATTCGGATCAGCCACTGATTTATTTTGGTATTCGGTATTATTTAGGCGGCATGTACCCTTTTTTAGGTCAGTCTTTTAAAGGGTTGAAAGATCAGTTGCTGGAGTTAGCTTTGTTTGAAAAAGGTATAGCGACGGATTTGATTGCGTGTTTATCTGGGCAAGAGTCCCTTAGTGCTTTGATCGAGAGTGCAAATCTGTATTTTTTAGAACGTTTGAATCGTTTAACTGTAAAAAAAATCTCAGCACCAATCCAGACATTTTTTGAAGAACATTATCGAGGGATCAGCTATTCTGAAAGTATTGCGAGTAGTTCTTTATCTGAACGCACTTTACAACGTACATTTAGAGAAGAAACGGGTCTTTCACCGTATGAAGTATTTGATGTTTTACGTTTTCAAAAGGTTTACCAGGAATTGGTCAGTCGACCAACGATCGATCATCTGGACTTAGTCGAAAAATATGGTTTTTTTGATCAAGCACATTATTCTCAAAAATTAAAAAAGATGACGGGATTATCACCACAGTCAATTCGTCAGCATGTCGGAATTTTACAAGACAATATCTAAGCCTGCAACTATAATGGGGAAAAGAAATGGAGGGAATCAAAAATGAAACTAGATATGGTGGGAATCATTGTTGAATCGATGGAGGAAGCAATTTTATTTTATGAGCGATTTGGTTTTGAAGCTCTAGGAGAAAAAGAGGCTGATTATGTAGAACTGAATAACGAAGGAATGCGTATCTCACTAAATACCAAAAAAATGATTGAAGGAATTTATGGTTATCTGCCAAAAAGTGCAGGGGATAAAATCGAATTAGCTTTTATTTGTGACTCTCCTGCAGAAATCGATCAATTATGCGAAAAAATGAAAGGGTTTGGCTATGAACTTTTTCGTGAACCTTGGCAGGCTTTTTGGGGTCAATATTACGCAATCATCAAAGACCCAGACGGTAATTTATTGAGCTTGTTTTGCAATGGGGAGAAGGGGGCAGCGAATGCAGGATAAAATTCAGTATTTAAAAGATGAAGCAAGAAAATGGCCAGGAGCTACAGTTGAGTATCGGGAAGATTGGGATTGCGATTATTTTGGCATTGAGAAGAAATGTTTTTGTATGCTTGGAACTAATAAAGCGGGTGATTGGGTGATGACCGTTAAAGGTGATCCCGCAGAAAATGAATTATTACGAGAACAATATTCAGACGTCGTTCCTGGATATTATGCTAATAAAACCCATTGGAATTCCTTTTTACTAGAAAATTCTTCTTTTACCGAAGAACAGTTAGCTCTATTTTTAAAAAAATCGTATCGGTTAGTTCTTGAAAAATTACCTAAGAAGGTTCAATTGAAGTATCAATAAACACAAAAAAGGCAAAACTTAGCCTTCAATAATAGTTAATACTACATTGCCTTTTTTATGCCCCATTTCTACATATTCATGAGCTTGGGCTGTATTTGCAAGTGGATAGGTTTTATCAATCGTGGCTTTGAATTGCTCATTTTCAACTAATTCTTTAAGCAGGTTTAGATCATCTGTAAGTTCTTTGACCATGCCTTTGGAGACCGAGACAAATTTTCCATTTTGATCGGTTAGTTTTTTCGCTTGCGTTTTATTCAATTTTCCGACTGCATCAAAAACAATATCGTATGTTTTGTTTAGTGTATTGAAATCTTCTTTCGTGTAGTCGATCACTTTATTAACGCCTAACGAGCGGACTAGATCAAAATTTTGAGCGCTACAAACGCCAGTAACATTTGCGCCAAAATAAACAGCAAGTTGTGTTGCTGCTGTGCCAACAGCTCCAGAAGCACCGTAAATCAAGATTTTTTGATTAGGTTTTATGCCAGATTTTCTTAAAAAATGAAGAGCTGTTGTTCCACCGAAAGCTAAAGCAGCAGCATCTTCAAACGTAGCATTTTGTGGCATTAGTGAAACAACACTATTTTCTGTCAAACAGATATACTCAGCATAACCGCCAAATTTCATGCCAGTCAAAGCAAATACGGCATCCCCTACTTTGAATTTTCTAACATTTTTGCCAACTGCTTCAATAACGCCAGAAAGTTCAGTTCCTAAGATTGGTTGTCTAGGACGTTTAAAGCCAAACATGATCTTCATGATTGGGCCATATTTTTTTGCTCCTCTAACGACACAATCACCAGAAGCCACAGTTGTAGCATGGATTTTTATTAGAATTTGATTATCTTTGGGTTTAGGCTTATCGACTTCTTGTAACTGAAGAACATCAGGTGCTCCATAGCCTGTGCAAATGATTGCTTTCATTTTTTTCCTCGATTCATTTAATGTTGTCTTACTGTCCTTTATAAGAAAAAACTTCTTCTAATGGTTGATTAAAAACTTTAGCGATTTTAAAGGCTAATTCTAAAGAAGGGGAGTACTTTTCCTGTTCTAATGAAATAATGGTTTGTCTAGTAACACCAACAGCATCTGCTAGAGCCTGCTGGGTCATTTCTCCATGCATAAATCGCTGTTTTCGGATGGAGTTGTTGATCAAAGACTTGCCCATAATTAATATCCTCTTTCATAATAAAAAATGTAAGAAGCATAGGAAATAACAGCTGAGACTAATACAGTGAGAGCTAAAATAGTAAACATTATAGAAATCGGTTGATGGATCGCTAGAGCACCCATTGCTAAAAAGAAACCAGCTGCCATTAAAAAGCATAGGTTACGAACCGCTCTTAATTCAATCAAGCGATCTCGTTCATCAGAAATTGTTGGGGCTTTATTCTTACTCAATAGGTTATTGACAAGATTAAAGATAACCAATACAGCAATGTTTGTGATAACCAAAAAGAATAATAATGTTAAAAAGAAGCTTCCCCATAACGAAAGAGCATCGACCTGAATTGAATGCAGTTTATTTAAGTGACCTAAGTATAAATAAAAGAAAACTGCTACATTTGAAATAAGTAAAACTAGTGCTTTTTTTGATTGGTAAATCATGATGAACCTCCTAAATAATAGTTGTTTTGTTCAACCTATTTTAATTATTAAATACGCTAAAACCTCAAAAAGATGAACCCTTGGTGTGTAAATAGTTTCTGTTTGAGTATTTTATTTTTGTATAAATGTTTATTCAGGTTGTTAAAACGTTTATACATACAATAACACACAAAAAAAGTCGTGTCAAAACATTTTGACACGACTTTTTTAATTTTAACTATGCAAATACCAGTTGATTAATGTAATCACCCAAATATGTAATGGATAGAATACATAAAATAAATATTTAAAGAACGGATTATTGCTGCCTTTTTGACCGTTATATAAATGAATAAAAGGAATGACTGTCAGAAATAGAAATTCTGGATTTCCTTCAAGCTGTACTTTGATCATCTCAAAAGAATATTCGGGTAAACCAAGTAGAGGCATGATGATCAAAGGAATTGCCAAAATAAGATAAGAAATATTTCTTTTTTTCGCATTGTCTCTGAAGAAATAACTTAGTAGCATAAATGGTATAACCACAAGCCCGCCTTCTGCGGGAATCAAGCCTAAAGTAGTAACCAAGGTCAAAATAATTACTAAAAGTGTTGAGGTTATTTTAAAGAAAGGTTCCTTTATTCGTATAGCAAAATCGATTAGTGTTAAAATCGTCACACCAATAGCTAAGGTAAGAAAAATGTTATTGTAAGCATAATACATCGGCTCTTTGATGAGCAGAGTGTTGATCAAAGCATTACCTGTAAACATGATAGCAGTCCAACCGTAAAGACGCATTAAATATTTTTTTCGACTGCTTGTATAATGGAAGCCTTCTACTGCCATAAAGGCAAAAAATACAGCAACGCAGCGGGTCAACATATGGATCGGTGTACTGAATTGTGGTGGTAAAAGTGGAACAAGATGATCAAGTAGCATCAAGCCCATCATAATCAGTTTCAATTGATTTCCGTTCATTTTATTCTCCTAATTAATTGTTATTTTATTACTTTTTATAGTATAAAAAAAATAACTGTTTTTGGCGTGGGAATCAACGAACAATTGTCTTACAAAATTGAGAGTGAGAAGTAAGATGAACGTTTATTACAACAATTTACTTCTGATAGAAAAAAACAAATCAATCAGCATTTGAAGGCTCAAATGGTATTTCCATTACTTTAAAATTATGATAAGCTTGAGTATAGGTTGGTTAGCGATTAAAAAAGGAGAAAAAAATGAAAAAAACTGTATTATTTTATGGGGTATTGGTATTACTATTAGGAGGCTGTGCCGCAAAAAGTGAATCTGACTCTGCATCTAGCAGTTCAGTCAAAGAGGCAAGTGTATCCAGTACAACGAGTGAAAGCTCGACTAAGGAAGCGGAATCTACTACTAGTACAAAGAAGCGTAAATCAAAAAAAGTAAAGACACCTTCTAGTACAACTGAAAGTAGTAAGAAAGAAACAGTGAAACAAACAGAGGCAAATGGGCAGCTTTTTGTGCCTAATCCAGAAGAAGATGATGAAGAGGTTTATTATGAGTCATCAGGAGATGGGAACATATCAGCGTTTGTTCCAGATTATTCACAATATGATAAAGAACAAGTGATCAGCAAACTAGGGGAACCAAGTCAGATCATCACAGATAGTGCAGCGATTCGCGATCGATTGGAAGAGAGCGAATGGCAATTGATCAAGGAACAGTTTGATCTAGGTAAGTTAACTGAAGGACAAGCAAAAGCCTTTATGTTTGCTACGAAAGATTTATCATTAGCAGCAGCGATAAGTATGGAGCTAGAATTATTAGTGTACGATGATCAAAGCAAACCTAATGTTTATCTATCAGAAAATAGCGTTAAGTTTATTACACCAATGACAGACTATATTGAGTTTACTGGGAAAATCAATACTATATAAATTAATTTAAAGAGAGAGACTAGCAATGGTTTTCTCTTTTTTTTTGCTATGATAGCAATTGTTTATCTGGAAAATCTATGCTATTAATTAACTATTAAATCGAAGATGAAAGAAGTGGCTGTATGTGAAAAGTAATTATTTATGTGAATACCAATCAAATTTATTCAGTCTGTCACAACAAGAACATGAGGAGCAAATCAAGATCATTCAGTTGTTTGTAGAAAATGGCCTGATAAAAATCGGTACAAAGACCTATCCGATTGTGTATGGGGATGTTTATTTTATAAATGCTGGGGAAGGCTACTCTATTGTTGAAATAGAAGAAGAGCTAGTACAAAATACGATTATGATTTCGGCTGATCATGTAAAAGAATTAGCCAAAATGTTGGATTTTGAATCTGAATATTATAAAATTTTTGAAAAAAAAGGTCATTTTCATGTGGCATCTCCTCATTACAAAGCGATTGATCGGCGTTTTAAAGAAGCCTTTAGTGTAGCTGCAGCAGACAAACCATTTTCAAAAGCGTTATTTGTTTCACGAGTATTTGAATTGCTCAACTATGCTGTTGTGGCTCTAGAAAAAAGAAAATAAAAAAGTTGAGAATAATTGTTGACTCTCCCCTAGCTGGAACCTATATGATAAGTTTGTCTCGAGACAAGTAAAAAAATAGTTGCTTTGAAACAAAGTGAATAAAATGAACTGATGTTGAAAAGTACAAGGTGAAGCGAAGCGGAATGGTGTCACCATATCTAGCTACGTGAGCTAGACTTTCGGAAAAAAGATAAAAATTGAATGTGACTAAGAGCGTCACAGTCAATTTTTCCTATTTTCGTGTCAAGGCTGGACAAGCTCTTTCAGCTTTTAATGTTATCTAGCTGCACGGGCTAAACTCTATGAAAAAAGATAAAAGCTATCTGTGACAAAAAGCGTCACAACTATCTTTTCCTATTTTTCTACGAGTTTAAACGAGCCCGTTACGCTTTTAAATTAGGAGGTAATCATGTTATCAATTGGTGATTTTTCAAAGGTTTCCCAGGTTACGCCCAAAACACTACGCTATTACGATGAAATCAACTTACTAAAACCAACGTCTACAGATGTTAAAAGTGGTTATCGTTATTATGATGTAAGTCAGCTTGAAACCATTCTTTTGATCAAGAGATTGAAAGAATATACATTTTCCTTAGAAGAAATTAAACAAGTTCTTGAAAGTAAACAGGATCAAGAACTGTTACAGGTAACGATCAATAAAAAGAAAAAGGAAATCAGCCAAAAGATGCAGAGTTATTCCCGATTATTGGAGCGTATCACTGATGATTTATCGATATTAGAAAGGGGAAATAAAATAATGTCTTATTTGAACACAATTGAAGTTAAACTTACAGAAGTACCAGAAATGAATCTTTTATATCTTAGAAAACAAATGAATGTCAATGAATATGGTCGCTATATAGGAGAACTGTTTGGTCGTCTGACTGCAGAAAAATTTACGCCCACAGGACCGCCACTAACAATTTACCATAGTCCAGATTTTGATCCAGAAAATACCGATATGGAATTAGCCGTACCGATTGTTGAACAAAATGAGCAAACGAGAACTTTTCCTGTGAGTCTATGCGCAGTGTCTACGTATACTGGTCCTTATACAGAATTATCTTCAGTATATAGCAAGATTTTAAAATGGATCGAAGAACAAGGGTACATAATGAATGGAGCACCATTTGAAATCTATCAAACAGATCCTAATACCACTGCACCTGATAAAAATATAGTTGAGATCTATTTTCCAGTAGCACTTTGATAAAATCAAGTTGAATAATGTCATTTAACAGTGATCCCTCAGATTATTAGTCTGTGGGGTTGCTGTTTTATTTGTAAGAACCAAGTTAAAAAAGGTTTAAAATAAGCCTTGAAAATCATTTTAATAGGCATTACTCTTATTCATGAGAACGATATTGATCAATAGCCTCTCAAAATTAAAGGAGGACACAACACATGAACATTGAAACAATACCCAGCCAACGAATTTTTTATATAAGAAGAATTGGAGAATATGGTACTGGAAATTTGAAGCTGATGACAACCTTAAAAGAACGACTAAAACAAGCAAATCTGTTTAATGAGGATCTAGTTATTTATGGAATTGCCTGGAGTGGACCAAACACGCCGAAAGAACAATGCGTTTATGATGTTTGTGTAACTGTATCAGCAAGCCAGAAAAAGATTGAAGGAATGGAAGAATCTGTACTCGAAAGTGGTAAGTATGCGATTTATAAAGTAAAACATACTAAAGAAGCCGTTCAAGCTTTTTGGATGGAGTGGGGGCAATCAGATATTCAAAATAAACAATCATTTGTAGTTGATTTTGATCGTCCCATTTTAGAACGATATCGTGTAAAACAAATTGATACGGGGTACTGTGAGTTTTGTGTACCGATTGATTAATTAGAAATTTGAGCTGAAGAGGTAGATTTTTCTTTTTGCAGGACTAACAACTTCAGCTCAACTTTACGTTATTAATTAAATTTTAGTCAAAAATTCTTTCGATTTCTTTTTGTTTGTGGACAATAAATTCCAACATATCGCGATTTGCTTTGGCTAGTTTTTTAAACGTCAGATCATCATTATCTCTATCACCAAAATAGGTTACACAAATCATTTGAATCCCACAAATAACGTAAAATACAGCAGATTTTTCAGCTTTTGTTAATGGATTTATTTGGTCGTAACTTTTCAAAATCAATGTGAGGAGCGGCAACCAGTCATCATAACGGTCTGAGGTCATTTGGCTTAAGATGCTCGTTGCGCAATAGCAAGGATCAACCAAACGAATATTCTGTTCAACTAAGTCGAAATCAATAAAGCCATTGACTTTATTCTCTAAAAATAAAATATTCTCGAAGTTGGGATCACGATGAATCATTTGGACTGGGAGTTCTGTATAAAGTTTGCTAAATATTGTTATATAATTGTTGAAAAAGAGTTCTGGAATGGCTAAGTTCCATTGCTTTACCTGATTTTCTACATCAGGTAGAGCCCATTTTTTTACTGTTTCAAATAAATTAGAGGGATCGCATAAAATTTGTCCTTCTAACGCTATAAATGCGTTATGCAACTGAGCAATCGCTGTGCCATAAGCAATTGGGTAGAGCTCTTTTTGGAAAATAGTATCGACTGTTAATGGCGACCCTTTGATTCCTTTTTTCAGAACCAACAAAGCTTTATTCTCAACGAACGACTGCCCGTTGATTGTTGGGATCGGTATTGAGGAGGCAAATCCTTGTTTGGCTAAAGCTTCAGCAATGGCAATATTTTTTAACTCACCGTTGCGATCCATGGTGTGGTGTAAAAATGCATCAGAGCCTATTTTCCAAACCATTTTTTCTTGTTGAATCCCATTGATCGTTGAGCATTTTTCAATGGTTGTCACAGGATCGATCAGCCAATTGTTTAAAACCGTTTTAATTTCGTGTTTATTTAAATTCATTAATAGAATCTCTCTCTCTTTTTTTTCATTAAGTTCATTTTTGTAAATTGCCAGATACCGTTTAGGAGAACAACCATACTCTTTTACAAACGCTTTATAAAAGCCTGCGTAGGTATCAAAGCCATATAAAAAGGCTGTATCGATCGCTTTTTTTCCAGAAGCAATTTCATAGAGTACTTTTTTTAATCTTCGATTTAAAATATATGCGGATAAAGACATTCCGACAGCAGCAGAAAATTGTCGATAAAAATAATAGACAGAATAACCTACTTGATTAGCTAAGCATTCGGCTGTAAGTGAGTTATCCAGATTTTTTTCAATATCATTTAGTACTATAGTCAACAGTTCTGGCGGCATGATTGGTCTCCTCTTTTCATGAATAATTACAGTATACATGATTTCTACAAGGAAAAGATTTCCTCTAGTGCGTAATTTAAATTTTGCAAAAACTATTGACTATATTTGGTTTTCGTGATAGATTGTTTAAAAATATATGAGAAAAAAATGAAAAAATACTGACCAGAATAGTAGATGAGTTGCTTCGTTTTAGAGAGTTTCCGGTTGCTGTAAGGAAATAGCGAAGGATCATTGAACACGCCTGTGAATTATTTTTCTGAAATCAACCGTTTAGCTTAACGAAATTAAGTTCGTTTTCTGAATTCAGTAGGAAAAATCGGAGAGCCCGTTATCGCTTCTTAGTTTATCTAACTAACAGAGGTTTTTACTGTGAAGTAAAAACAAATCTGAGGTGGGACCACGTGAAACTTATTCTCGTCCTCTTGGCTTATTTGCCAAGGGGACGATTTTTTATTAGTTGGCTAGTAAGTATAGAGGGAGAACGAAGTGGGATGTTGTTACTGTATGTTATCTAGCTTCGCGGGCTAGCACTACGCTCTGCTCCGATCTCAACAATTCCTAAGAGCTAAAGCTCTAAGGATTGAAGGTCTTCGGAAAAAAGATAAATTCTAAATGAGGCAAAAAGAACCTCAGTTAGAATTTCCTATTTTTCTGTCAGAGCTGGACGAGCCCGCTACGCTTTTAAATTTAGGAGGAAAGCATATGAAATGGAATCGTAGTTTACCGTCAGGTACAAAGGATAAGTTATTTCGAGAAGCTAATGGTGCCTATCAATTAGAGCAACAAGTTAATGATATCGTGAAAAAAAGAGGGTACCAGCGTATTGATACGCCAGTGATCGAATTTGAAGATGTGTTTTATAGTGAAGAAAAAAATGAGAAAGAATTTTATCGTTTTTTTGATAAACAAGGTCGCTTACTTGTTTTACGGCCAGATATGACTATGCCAATAGGGCGTGTAATTGCCACAACAGGAATTCAACCACCACTTAAACTATCTTATAGTGGAAAAGTCTTCCGTTCAAACGATGATATGTTAGGGGAACAAAATGAACTGACACAAGCTGGTATCGAATTGATTGGCTATTCCTCTTTGAAAGCAGAAGTTGAATGTCTCTCTTGTGCTGTTGAAATTTTAGAGGAACTAGAGATACCTAATTTTCATTTTGAGTTAGGTCATGCACAAATTTTTCGTTTGATTGTAACATCACTGGGATTAGACGAGACAGCAAAAACAGAACTTCAAACGTATTTTAATCATAAAAGCTTAACAGATCTTCAACGATTCGTTGCTACTTATCCTAGTGAATTAGATGCATTTATCTGTGCAATTCCCAGATTGTTTGGTGAAGTCGAAGAGGTCTTGCCAGTCGCTAAAACATTATTGCCTAATGAGTCCAAAATCATTCCAGTCATCGATGAACTAGAAAAACTAATGAGTATTATTAAGAGCTATCATGAAACTATTTCATTGACTGTCGATTTAGGGTTAATAACATTGATGGATTATTACACTGGTGTATTGTTTAACGGGTATGCCGATTTAGTTCCAGATATTTTTTTACGAGGTGGCCGATATGATCATTTGGCGGAACAATTTGATCATCCGATGATTCCAGCCGTTGGATTAGGCATCAATTTAGATACCTTGGTTACATTACAATACCAACTAAACAAGCTTGCAGCTTTAAAACCGCCCACAACGCTAGTTCATAGTTCTTTAGCACAATTGGGCAGAGCAGAATCCTTGGTAAAAGAGCATCCTGATTATCAGTTATCGTTATTTGAAACATTGGAAGAAGCGATAGAATATGCTGAGAAATGGCAGTATCGACAGGTGATGGAAGTGCTAGAAAATAAAACACATGTAATAAAGGTAGGTGACCAAAATTGACACAATTAACGATTGCCCTAACGAAAGGGCGTTTGGAAAAACAGACACTAGCTTTATTTGAACAAGCAGGGATCGACATTTCGTTTATACAGGACAAGCAACGAAAATTGATTTTTATTAGCCCTGATCAACGCTTTAAATTTCTTTTAGTAAAAGCGGCTGATGTGACGACTTACGTGCGTCATGGCGTAGCAGACCTAGGAATCGTTGGGAAGGATGTCTTGATTGAACATCCAGTTGGTTATTATGAAATGTTGGATTTAAAGATTGGTGTTTGTAAATTTTCTGTTGCATCAACAAAAAATTATCAACCAGATGATTATAAACGAAAACGGATTGCAACGAAATATCCAACAGTTGCTTCTGAACATTTTCGTAGAAAAGGCGAAGATGTTGAGATCATTAAGATCGAAGGATCTGTGGAAATTGCACCAGTTTTAGGATTAGCGGATGCAATCGTCGATATTGTCGAAACAGGAACAACCTTAAAAGAGAATGGTTTAGAGATTTTTGAAGATATCTGTCCAGTTTCAGCGCGAGTAATTGTAAATAAAGCAATGCTTAAACGTAAAAGACAAGCAATCTTTCGATTGTTTGATGAATTAGAGAATGTGATCGGAGGAGAAACGATATGAACTGGCTGACGGGAAGCACCACAGAAATTTTGACTGCATTAAAAGCGGAGGTAAAGCTAGCCCAAGAAGACAACCAAGAGATAGAAGAACAAGTTCGTCAGATCATTCAACAAGTCATTCAAAATGGTGATAAGGCACTAAAAAACTATTCAAAAAAATTCGATCAAGTTGAGCTTAAGGACTTGTTTATATCAAAAGAAACAATCGATTTGGGCTACAAACGAGTAGAGGATGAAGTCATCAAAGCTTTGGAGGCGGCTAAAGAAAATATTGTGAGTTACCATCAAAAGCAAAAACAGCATGACTTTATGGATACAGAAAAACCGGGTGTACTACGGGGGCAATTAGTGTTACCTTTAGCTCGTGTAGGTGTTTATGTACCAGGAGGGACGGCAGCTTATCCTTCTTCTGTATTAATGAACGTTCTACCAGCTAAGATTGCGGGAGTTGAAGAAATCATCATGGTCACTCCTCCTTCAGTTGATGGCATTCCAGATGTAATCTTAGCGGCAGCCAAAATCGCTGGTGTAGATAAGATTTTTCAAGTGGGGGGTGCTCAAAGCATTGCAGCCCTTGCTTACGGGACTGAAACGGTACCGAAAGTAGACAAAATTGTCGGACCAGGTAACATTTATGTAGCGACAGCTAAAAAACAAGTCTTTGGTACCGTTGGAATCGATATGATCGCAGGACCTTCTGAAATCGGGATTATCGCAGATGAAACAGCTAATCCTGCATACATTGCAGCGGATTTACTGTCGCAAGCAGAGCATGATACGCTTGCCAGAGCGATCCTAGTAACAGATTCAAACCAGCTTGCAGAGCGAGTTGAAAAAGAAATTTATCGACAATTAGAGACATTACCGCGCAAAGAAATTGCAAAACAAGCAATCGAAAATCATGGAATGATCATTATTGCTTCAACAGTTGCAGCGATGTTTACGATCATGAATGAGATTGCCCCAGAACATTTAGAAGTTCAGTTGCTCGATCCAATCAGCTATTTACATGAAATCAAAAATGCTGGATCGATTTTTTTAGGCGACTATGCATCAGAACCAGTAGGAGATTATTTTTCAGGAACAAATCATGTGTTGCCAACAAGTGGTACGGCAAAATTTTATTCACCGTTAGGCGTTTATGATTTTGTGAAGTATAGCCAAGTCACCTATTATACAAAAGAAGCCTTAGCGCAAGCGAAGGACGCAATAGCACTCCTTGCACGAAAAGAAGGTTTAGAAGCACATGCAAGAGCAGTTGAATATCGGTTTAAGTGAGTCTAGAAAAGAAGATTTTATACTGGGGGAAAAATAATGAGAACAGCTAGTTTAAAAAGAGAAACTGCAGAAACAAAAATTGAGTTGAAACTTGATTTAGATCGTCAAGAACCAGTTACGATCCAAACCGGAGTTGGTTTTTTTGATCATATGTTGATTCTATTTGCTCGTCATAGTCGTATTTCGCTGGAGGTCAATGTAGAGGGTGATTTGGAAGTAGATAGTCATCATACTGTGGAAGATGTCGGGATTGTTTTAGGGCAATGTATTCGTGAAGCGCTAGGAGATAAGACTGGAATCAATCGCTATGGTACTAGTTTTGTGCCAATGGATGAGTCTTTAGGTATGGCATCTTTAGATCTAAGCGGTCGTTCCTATTTAGTGTTTGATGCGGTATTTGATAATCCTAAACTTGGGGATTTTGATACAGAATTGACAGAAGAATTTTTTCAAGCATTAGCATTCAATACCCAAATGAATTTACATTTAAAAATCTTGCATGGGAAAAATACGCATCATAAGATAGAAGCCTTGTTTAAGGCAACTGGGCGAGCATTGAGAGAAGCGATAACCGAAAATCCTGATATTCAAGGGGTCAACTCGACGAAAGGAATTTTGTAGATGATTATTATCATTGATTATGATACTGGAAATACCCGTAATGTTCAAAAAGCCTTAGAGTTTGTTGGATTAGAGAATAAAATTTCTGCTGATCCTGCTGAGATACGAAAAGCAGATGGCTTGATTTTGCCAGGAGTCGGAGCTTTTTCAGTAGCGATGAAAGAGTTGGAACAACGAGGCTTAGTGAGTGTGATCCAAGAAACAGCTCAAAAAGGGACGCCGATTTTAGGAGTCTGTTTAGGCATGCAGCTACTATTAGAAGGTAGTATGGAAAATGGCTTTACAGAAGGATTGGGCTTGATCGAAGGGCTGTGTGAAAAACTACCTGACGATCCTGATTTACCTGTTCCTCATATGGGGTGGAATCAACTTGTAGTAACCGAAGAAACGTCGCTGACAAAAGATGTGTCTAAAGAGTATGTCTATTTTGTTCATTCTTATTATGCCGATTGTGAACCCGATGTGATTGATGCAATTGCTCAGTACTCCATTAAAATACCTGCAATGATCTCAAAAGGAACTATTTATGGGACACAATTTCACCCTGAAAAAAGTAGTGAGGCAGGCTTACGGATTTTAAAAGGATTTAAGGAGGTAGTGGAACATGTACGTTTTACCAGCAATTGATATTAGAGAAGGAAAAGCAGTTCGTTTAGTTCAAGGGGACTTCCTCCAAAAAACGATCGTCAATCATGATCCCGTAGCCCAAGCACAAGAATTTAAAGACGCAGGTATTCAAATGATGCATGTTGTTGATTTAGATGGTGCTTTGATGGGGAAAGCGGCCAATGCGCCTTTAATCGAAGCTATGAAAAAGGCAACTGGCTTAAAAATCGAAGTTGGTGGTGGTATCCGTACCTTAAAACAAGTAGACGATTATGTGGCACTGGGAATCGATCGAATCATTATTGGTTCAGCAGCTTTAAGTGATCCTGAATTAGTCAAAGCAGCGGTCAAAAAACATGGGGATAAAATTGCTGTCGGAATCGATGCTAAAAATGGAAAAGTTGCTGTTAGTGGTTGGTTAGATGTGAGTGAAACAGACTATTTACAGATGGCTAAGGAAATGGCGGCAATTGGTGTCAAAACAATTATCTACACAGATATTTCTAAAGATGGCACGTTAGCCGGACCAACTTTTGATGATTATGCACAGCTGGCAAAGATTGTACCGAATGTACAAATCATTGCTTCAGGTGGGGTTAGTAGCAAAGCTGATTTAGTGAAACTAGCAGAATTAGGGCTGTATGGTGCAATCGTCGGAAAAGCTTTTTATAATGGGACCATTACCTTAGCTGATATGCTGGAGGTGGAACAAATTGCTGACTAAACGTATTATTCCTTGTTTAGATGTTACAGATGGACGAGTAGTCAAAGGAATTAATTTTGTTGATTTACAAGATGTTGGAGACCCAGTAGCGATTGCACGGACATACAATGAACAAGGTGCCGATGAGTTAGTTTTTTTAGATATCACTGCTACGAGTGACAAGCGTGAAACGATGATCGAAGTAGTCGAACGGACAGCAGCAGAAGTATTTATCCCTTTGACTGTTGGTGGTGGCATTCGGAGTGTTTCCGACATGAAAAGAATGCTGCAGGCAGGGGCCGATAAAATTTCTCTTAACTCAGCGGCAATTCAACGACCAGCGCTGATCCAAGAAGGGGCTGAGAAATTCGGTTCACAGTGTATTGTTGTCGCAATTGATGCTAAACGAACAGGTGATTCATGGCATGTTTTTGTTAAAGGCGGACGTGAAGATACAGGATTAAATGCGATAGAGTGGGCTAAAAAGGCAGTGGCTTTAGGTGCTGGCGAAATTTTACTAACTAGTATGGATGCAGATGGTACTAAAGCAGGATACGATCTGGCATTGAATCAAGTTATTTGTGAGGCTGTCAATGTTCCAGTTATCGCGTCAGGAGGATGTGGTAGCGCAGCAGATATTGTAGAAGTCTTTGAGCAAACTAAAGTCAGTGCGGCTCTAGCTGCTAGTATTTTTCATTATGGAGAGGTAAAAATTCCAGAATTAAAAGAGTCCTTGGCGCTTAAGGGAATGGAGGTACGTCGATGAAATTAGATTTTAGTAAAGGTCTATTACCTGCAATTATTATAGAAGAAAAAACAAACGAGGTTTTGATGCTAGCTTATATGAACGAAGAAAGCTTTGAGAAAACGCTCGAAACAGGAACAACTTGGTTTTACTCAAGATCCCGTCAACAGTTATGGAATAAGGGTGAGACTAGTGGGAATAGTCAAAAAGTAAAAAGCATCGTGACCGATTGTGATTCAGACACGTTACTTATCACTGTTGAGCAAACAGGACCTGCTTGTCATACAGGACAGCATAGTTGTTTTTTCAATGTAATTCTCTAGCTATGTGAGCTAGTCACTACGCTCTGCTCCGATCTCATCAATTCCTAGGAGCTAAAGCTCCAAGGATTGAAGGTCTCGGAAAAAAATAAATAAAGGAGGTAAAAAGACATGCTTGAAACACTCTATGAAGAAATCCGCGCGCGCAAAGAAACGCCAAAAGAAGGCTCCTATACAAATTATCTATTTGATCAAGGGCTAGATAAGATTTTAAAAAAGGTTGGTGAAGAGGCAACAGAAGTGATCATTGCCGCAAAAAATAACCAAACAGAACTTGTTTCTGAAACATCTGATCTGATTTATCATATGTTAGTCTTACTCGTTGAACAAAACATTTCACCAGACGAAATCAAAGCAGAATTAACGAAGCGTGAAGGGAAACTAAGTAAAACCACCGAGCGGAAACAAATTGATACGCTTTAAACGAACCAAAAACTAAAAGAAGCGTCCCACATAAAACAATTACGGGGATCGCTTCTTTTAGTTTTCAGTTGGGCAATCAAAAGAATTGGTTGCTTCTAAAACATAAGTAGCATCATCTGCTTCATCGTATAACGAAGCAGGTTTATCATTTAGACATTGAACAATTAAATGATAGCCATATTCATCTTGGGCGACTAAGCGTTTAGTTGTTAATTCAACTAACATGTAACTTAATTTTTTACCATCGATAATGATTTGCAAATCATCTTCGATCTTTAAGGTATGTTGGGTGGCTTTGACTTTATTAACGAACCACCAACTGCCCAAATAACTCTTATATAAAGTAGGAATATCTGAATCAGCCTGCTGTTTTTCTTGTTGTTTTTTTAAGAACAATGAGCCGGCAATCCCCGTAATAAGTGATGCACCTAAAAATAATGACCAATGTTTTTTCATAGTATCATTCTCCTCTAAAACAATCATAGCACGAAATTAAAAAACAAACTATTCGAAAATCTCTTCCTATAAAAAAACTTAATGAAGTCCTTATTCTTTTTAATTTTAAGTAGATTGTCTATCTGTATTTTCCGTTATATAGAACTACGTTTGTCTGAAAAGTTTGACGATGCTTTTTCATTCAAAATATGGTATTGTTTTGAAGAAAGGGTGGTACAATGATTACATATCCCAACGTGTATTTAGCGCATTTTATTGATAGGCCAAATCGTTTTATTGCACAGTGTCGTTTACAAGAGACCGGTGAAATAGTAACGGTTCACGTAAAAAATACTGGCCGCTGTAAAGAACTATTTCATCCAGAAGTTGAAGTTGCTTTATCTTATCAGCCTTCTCCAAAGAGAAAAACAGAGTATGATCTAATTGCGGTAAAAAAAAATGATGCATGGTTTAATATCGATAGTCAAGTTCCAAATACACTGGCAGCTCAGGCAATTCAAGCTGGGACCATCATTTTACCAGGCTTAAATGGCGAAATTATTTCGGTAAAAAGAGAAAAGCGTTTTGCCCATTCACAGTTTGACATATTAGTAGAAACGAATACCGGCCATCAAGCTTTTGTTGAAGTGAAGGGGATGACCTTAGAAAATCACGGAGTAGGGGCCTTTCCTGATGCACCAACGTTACGTGGCTTAAAACATGTAACGGAATTGATCGAAGCCACAAAAGAGGGGTATCAAAGCTATGTATTGTTTGTTGTTCAATTTGAAAAAGTTGAAATAGCAACGATCCATACAGCGATGCAGCCAGCTTTAGCAGAAATGATTTTATCAGGACAAAAACAAGGGTTAAGCGTCATTGCTTACAATTGTAGTGTCACTCCTGATACAATAGCAATAGAACATCAGGTACCGTTTGATGTTGCCAAAACGTTTGAAGATCCAAATTCAGAAAGGTGAGGGTAAAGATGATTCACTTAGGTATTATTGGAACAAACTGGATTAGTCATCAATTTGTCAAAGCAGCGTTGGAAACAAACCGCTATGATTTGACAGCAGTCTATTCACGCAAGTTAGAAACAGCTCAAAAATTTGGTGAAGAGTATGGTGATGTTGAATATGCAACGGATTTAAAAACATTTTTCGGGATTGCTCATATGGATACGGTTTATATCGCGTCACCGAATTCACTCCATTTTGAACAGGCGAAACAAGGCATTTTAGCTGGCAAAAATATTATTGTTGAAAAACCAGCTTTCTCAACACCGGAAGAAATGAACGAAATTATTGAGTTGGCTAATCAGCAAAAAGTCTTCTTTTTTGAAGCTGCTCGTAATATCCATGAGAAAAGTTTCAAAAAAATTGCTGACCTATTGCCTTTAAAAAATCAAATTATAGGTGCAAATTTCACCTATATGAAATATTCTTCACGCTACGACCAAGTGTTGGATGGTCAAGAACCAAATATTTTTTCACCTCATTTTTCAGGTGGGGCTATGGCGGATTTAGGTGTCTATTTAGTCTATGCCGCAGTGGGTTGGTTCGGTATGCCAAATGAAAGTCATTATTTTGCACGAAAAATCCCAACAGCTGTTGATGGAATTGGCACAGCGATTTTAAGATATGATTTATTTGATGTAACGTTACAAACAGGAAAAAATGCAGATTCCTTCTTAGATTCTGAAATTTATTTTGATGGCGGTACGTTGATCTTAGATAGTGTCAATGCGATTTCAAAAGCTGAATATCACGATCGCAACCATCAAGAACGTGATATCATCTCTGTTACGACCGAAGAAAATCCAATGATCGAAGAAGCCAATGATTTTGCTGATATCTTAGAAAATCCTAACGATTCGACAATGGGTGTGCGTTACGAGGAGTGGGTCGAGTTATCACGCAACGTAAATAAAGTATTAACAAGTTTAAGAAAAAGTGCTGGCATCGTTTTTGATGCGGACAAAGCATAAACAAGTTTAATCAAGAAAGGACTATTATGACATTTATCAACCATTTACCAGAAGCCTTGCAAGAACATTGGCAGGCTTCTGGTTTTAGCGAGCCATCGATGATTCAAGAAAAGAGTTTCCATCCTTTGCAAGAAAAGGAAAACGTCTTGGGGATTTCACCAACTGGATCAGGAAAAACGTTGGCGTATGTCTTACCATTACTTTTAAATGTAGAAAAAGACCAAGGTAGCCAACTGTTGATTTTAGCACCTTCACAAGAATTAGCTGTGCAGATCAGCCAAGTTGTACGGGATTGGGCAACACTTCTGCAATTAAAAACTCAAAGTCTGATCGGCGGAGCCAACGTTGGTCGACAAATCGAGAAACTAAAAAAGAAACCAGAAATTTTAGTCGGAACACCAGGCCGCGTACTAGAATTGATCAAAACCAAAAAAATCAAAAGCCATTTGCTAAAGACAGTTGTGCTGGATGAAGTCGATCAACTCTTTCATGATAAAGAATTGAATTTAACCAAACAAATTTTGACAAGTGCACCAACAGAGTTTCAGCTTGTCTTTTACTCAGCGACTGCAGATCGAGTGGTAGAAGAAGCACAAAAATTAACAGATCAATTGACGATTATCGATGTAACAAATGAAGATCAGTCAAGTGGCGTCGTCAATCACTATTTTATGGCTTTATCATCTAGAAAGAAAAGTGACTATTTAAGAAGTTTGGCTTATACACCAGATTTTCGAGCTATGGTTTTCTTCAATCAAGTTGCTGATTTGGGCTCGGTTGAAGAAAAACTGATTTATGAAGGATTAACAGTGGTTGGACTTGCTTCCGATCAAAATAAAACATTACGGAAATTGGCGATCGATCAATTTTCTAAAAAAAGAGCTGTAATGCTTTTAACAACGGATATCGCGGCAAGAGGCTTGGATTTTGAAGCTATTCCATTTGTTGTGAATGCCGAAGTTCCTTTATCGGAAGAAAGCTATATCCATCGTGCAGGACGTGTTGGAAGAATGGGAGCAGCGGGCTCTGTCATTACCTTTGTTAATGATGCGACGAAGAGAGATTATCAACGATTGATGAAAAAAATCGAACTTCCTTCTAAGGAAATTTTTCTATACGATGGTGCAATCCATCTGAACAGAAAAGAAAAAAGTACAGTCGAAGAAAAACACTCAAACACAAAATTACCGCACAAAAAAGACCCAGTAACCACACAACAACCAAGCAAACAGACGGCTAAACCTAAAAAAAGGCCAAAAAGCAATAAAAACAAAGGGGCTAGACGGAAACCGTCTCAACCTGAAGCATAGTAACAAGTAAGAACGTCATGATTTAGGAGGCTATCCATGAAATCTAGAAAAGACGAGATTTTAGCAGTTTTAGAATTAAAAACACAAGGGATGACGGCAGCCGCGGTCGCCAAAGAGTTGTCGATCGATCGAAGTAATGCGAGTCGCTATTTAAGTGAACTATTCAAAGAACAAAAAATTATTAAAAGCGATGGCCGTCCTGTAGTCTATTCCGTTGTAACAGAAGAAGACAGAGTACATGTGGACAGTTCCAGTGAGGTAACATTTGATAACTTAGTTGGGGCCCATGACTCTTTGAAAGTCAGCATCCAGCAGGCTAAAGCGGCGATTTTATATCCGCCGCGTGGCTTACATACTATCATCTTTGGTGAAACTGGAACCGGTAAATCGTTATTTGCAGAATGTATGTATCATTTTGCGGTTGATTCAAACACGCTAGCGAAAGATGCGCCATTTATTTCGTTTAACTGTGCTGATTACGCTCAGAATCCTCAATTGCTTTTTGGGCATATTTTTGGTGTGAAAAAAGGGGCCTACACTGGAGCGAATGAAGATAGCCCAGGTTTGATGTCAAAAGCCGATGGAGGAATTCTATTCCTTGATGAAATCCATCGCTTACCACCAGAAGGACAAGAAATGTTGTTCACTTTTATTGATAAAGGCATCTATCGCCCACTTGGTGAAAGTGGTCAAACTTATGAAGCATCTGTTCAAATTATTGGGGCAACGACAGAATCTTCTGAAAGCTTTTTAACAACCTTTAATCGCCGAATTCCGATGGCTATCACATTACCATCGTTAGATGCACGGTCACTTGATGAACGTTATGATATTATTTCATTGTTTATCAAACAAGAAGCTAATCGTTTAAATCAACGAATCGATATTAAAAGAGAAGCGATCCTAGCATTTATGTTATATGATGCAGAAGGCAATATTGGACAAGTCAAACGAGACTTAAAACTGGTTTGTGCAAAATCTTTTCTACATTATCGTACTCATAACGAGTCTAGTTTAGTGATCCAAAAACGAGATTTACCACTCCAAGTTCAAAAAGGATTATTAAAAATCAAAGAAGTGTCTGATCGTTTAGATCGTTTTGTTGATAGTAAAAGTAATTATCTAAGCTTTGAACCTGGTACGAATGAAGTGGTTTGGTCTCAAGATCCAGCTCGTGACATGCAGGTTTACAATGAAATCGAAGAAAAAGTGGCTACATTATCAGCTAATGAATTAGAAAATGTTAATTTGGAACAACTAATTTCCAGTGATATGGATGCCTATTTTCAAACATATGTGGATGAATTGACTCAAAATCCAGTACACAAAGAATTATTACCAGAGCCAATTTGGAAGCTAACAGATCAACTATATGATATCGCAGAAAAAAGATTAGAGCGTACCTACAATGAAAAAGCGCGTTTTGCTTTTGCACTCCATTTACAAAGTACGATCGAGCGAGTTAGAGAGGGACATGTAATCGTTCATCCTAACTTAAACAATGTTCGTAAAAAAATGAAAAAAGAATTTCAAGTGGCCATGGATTTATCTGCAATCATAGAAGAAGAAAACAATATTGAAATTCCTTTTGATGAGATTGGTTTTATCAGTATGTTTTTATCGATCAATGTCGGCAGTAAAGAAAAAGTTCATGAGAACAATGTTGGTGTTGTCGTTTTGATGCACGGTGATTCCACAGCTTCAAGTATGCTGAAAACAGCACAAGAATTACTTGGAACTGAGACTGGTGTGGCAATGAACATGCCACTGACCATGGAAGTTCAAACCATGTATGAACAGCTAAAAACGTTTGTATTGAATCATCGTGAAAAATTAGTCAATGGTATGCTGCTTCTAACGGATATGGGTTCATTAAACTCGTTTGGTAATTTGATTTTTGAAGAAACGGGTATTCGTACAAAAGCGATCACTATGACCAGTACGATGATTGTGTTAGAAGCTATTCGTATGGCTAGTGTGGGACGTAGTTTGGAAGATATCTATCAAAATATTCAAATGTCATTTGAAAGCATTATTAGAGAACAATTTAGAACGAGTCCGCAGAACCGAGATGAAGTTAAAAAAGCGGTTGTAGTCACTTGTTTCACTGGTGAAGGGGTAGCAGCGAAGCTGTACCAACGAATTTTACCCGTTATTGATGAAAACAAAGTAGAGATCATCCAAATGCAGTTCTTAGAACGTGAAGCATTTAAAAAGCACATCGACAGTTTGATGGAAGAGTATGAAATCAAAGCGATTGCAGGAACAGTAGATGTTGAGTACCAAAACATTCCGTTCTTTTCAGCCTATGATATCTTCGACGACGAAAAACTAAATGTATTAAAACGTATCGCAGGAGATGAAGTGCCAACTGAGAAAATCGTGAAATCATTAGGTGGCACGATCACGGCAGTCGATTCATTACAAAAATTAATTGTCATGCTGCAAAAAACAGTTCATCAAATCCAAACCGATATGCATATTATTGTAGAACCTGGTGTAGACGCTGGAATCGTGATTCATCTTGCTTTCTTAGTCGATGCTATTTTAAAAGGCGAAAAATCAAAAGAATTTGAGCATCTGCCTGAATTTATGAAAAAGAACCGCTTAGAAACAGATGTAACTAGAACCAATTTAATGGTGATCGAAAAAGCCTATCGTGTAGCCTTTACTGAGTCTGATATTGCACACCTTACACAACTGTTTTTAGAAAATAGAATTAAAGCTATCTCAGAATATAAACAAAATTAATTAGTGTGTAGCTTAAAAAATAATAGTGTGTACACAAAACGTATAGACCAAAACCCAGTTATCATGGGATTTGGTCTATATATTTTTTTGGCACGCTTCTTGCTTTATATAAACGTGTAAAGAAAACTTGAGATAGAAGGAGTGGTAACAATGGCTAAAAAAACAATTATGTTAGTATGTTCAGCAGGAATGAGTACCAGTTTATTAGTAACAAAAATGCAAAAAGCAGCAGAAGATCGTGGAATGGAAGCAGACATCTTCGCAGTATCGGCATCAGATGCAGATAACAACCTAGAAGCCAAAGATGTAAACGTATTACTTTTAGGACCGCAAGTGCGTTTCATGAAAGCACAATTCGAACAAAAATTAGCACCTAAAGGAATTCCCTTTGACGTGATCAACATGTCTGATTATGGCATGATGAACGGCGAAAAAGTATTGGATCAAGCAATTTCTTTAATGGGTAATTAATTAAAATAAAAAATGAATGGAGCGTTAAAATTATGGAAGAGCAACAAAATTTAGAAGCAGTTATGGGACTTATCATGTATGGAGGCAATGCTAAAAGCGATGCAATGGAAGCGATCGCAGCCGCTAAAGCAGGAGATTTTGAATTAGCAGATCAAAAAATTGTTGATGCAGAAGAATCTTTGGTTCAAGCACATCATTCTCAAACTGGTATGTTAACACAAGAAGCACAAGGAAATCATATCCAAGTGACGCTATTGACTGTTCACAGCCAAGATCATTTAATGACAGCGATCGCATTTACAGATTTAGCAAAAGAAATTATCGATTTATATCGTCGTATGGATAACGAGTAAACATTACTTGGATCTTGAGACAAACTAAAGAGTTGCTGCTTTTATAACAGCGCTTTTATAACGACCGATTTGAAAAGCAGCATGCTTTTTAGATAAATATTGTTTAGGGGGATTTACAAACGATGGACAAATTTGTTCAATGGATGGAAAAATATTTTATGCCGAAAGCTTCAGTAATTGCAGCACAACGGCACTTGGTGGCAATTCGTGATGCCTTTGTGGTAACGATGCCGTTAATGATTTTAGGCGCACTTGCAGTTTTGATCAACAATCTACCGATTCCTGGATTTCCAGAATTAATGGATAAACTATTTCCAATGATCGCCAATGATGCACCAATTTGGAAAAGCTTTGGTGGGAACATTTGGAACGGAACATTCGCCATTTTTTCAGTTTTAATTGCCTTTTTAGTGGCTTATAACTTAGTGAGATCTTATGGTAAAGATGGTATTGCAGCAGGAACTGTTTCAGTTGCTTCATTCTTTGCCGTTGGCGGACTAAGTGGTATGGATGCTACAGGATTATTTATTGCATTAGTTATTGCACTTATTTCAGGTGAATTATTCCAAAGATTAGTTGGGAATGACAAATTAGTGATTAAAATGCCGGATGGCGTTCCGCCAGCGGTTGCAAAATCATTTGCAGCATTATTGCCTGCGATGATCACGATCAGCTTGTTCAGTTTGATCACATCTATTTTATTAGGTCTTGGAATCGACAACATTGTGGTTTCATTCTATGAGGCCGTTCAAAAACCATTTATGGGATTGGCAAATAGCTATCCTTCAGCGTTATTATTAGCTTTTATTACACCATTCTTATGGTTCTTCGGACTACACGGAGCGAATATGGTGGATCCTTTGATGCAAACGATCAATGTTCCAGCGATCGATGCAAATATTAAAGCCTTAGAAGCAGGGGAAAAAATTCCTTATATCGTAAACAAACCGTTCTTTGATTCTTTTGTCAACTTAGGTGGAACAGGTGCTACGTTAGGTCTATTGATTGCCATTTTCTTAGTAGGACGCAAAAACAAACCATTTAAAGTCATTACAAACTTAAGTTTAGCACCGGGTATTTTCAATATTAACGAACCAGTAATGTTTGGTCTGCCGATCGTATTAAATCCGATCATGTTTATTCCATTTATCATTACGCCAATGGTTCTTGTAACAACAGCTTATATTGCAACTTCAACAGGTCTAGTTCCAGCTGCGACATTTATGCCACCTTGGGTAACACCACCGATCATTGGCGGATTCTTAGCAACTAAGAGTATTGCTGGTGGTGTCTTAGCTGCAGTTAACTTAGCGATTTCTGTCTTGATTTATATTCCGTTTGTAAAAGTAGCAACGGATCAATTCTTGAAACAAGAAGCAGTAGCACAAGCACAAGAAAGCAAATAGCCAAGTTTAATCAGGTAACCAATAGATAAAATTTCCTTAAGAAAGGTTGAGAGAAAAAGAGTAATCCTTTTTTCTCAATCGTGAGGAGATTTTATCTATTTTCAAATGAAAATAATTTATAGGAGATGACAATGATGGATTATCAATTTCCAAAAGGTTTTTGGTGGGGATCTGCAGCTAGTGGTCCACAGACGGAAGGTGTTTTTGAAGGGGATGGAAAAGCGCAAAATATCTGGGACTTTTGGTATGAAGAAAAACCTGAAAAATTCTTTAACAATGTAGGGCCAGATAAAACGTCACGTTTTTACAAAAAGTATCAAGAAGATATTCAATTGATGAAAGAAACAGGTCATAATTCTTTTCGCACGTCGATCCAATGGAGCCGTCTGATTCCTGATCCTGAGACTGGAGTAGTCAATCCAAAGGCGGTTGAATTTTATAATCATGTGATTGATGGTCTATTAGAAAATGGGATCGAGCCTTTCTTTAATTTGTATCACTTTGATATGCCAATGACAATGCAAGAAAAAGGTGGCTGGCTGAATCGTGAAGTCGTTGATCAGTATGTTTTTTATGCTAAAACTTGTTTTGAATTATTTGGCGATCGTGTGAAGAAATGGTTTACACACAACGAGCCGATCGTACCAGTTGAAGGTGGCTATTTATATGGGTGGCACTATCCTGATGAAATCAACTTAAAGCATGGTGTTCAAGTAGCCTATCACGAAGCTCTTGCCAGTGCTAAAGCAATCGAAGTCTATCATAGTATGAATTTTTTAGATGGTGAAATAGGGATCGTCCTTAATTTGACACCTACTTACCCAAGAGATGAACAAAATAAAGCAGACGTTGAAGCGGCACGTTTAGTCGATGGCTTATTCAATCGCTCATTCTTAGATCCGGCAGTGAAAGGTCATTTTCCAGAAGATATCATAAAATGGGTCAAAGAAAATGATTTAATGCCTATAACAACACCAGAAGATCTAAAAACAATTGCAGAGAATACGATCGATCTTTTAGGAGTTAATTATTACCAACCGCGCAGAGTAAAAGCGAAAGAGACTCCTGTGGAAATTGCAGGGAACAGTATTTTACCAGAAGATTTCTATGATGTGTACGATATGCCAGGTAAAAAGATGAATCCATATCGTGGTTGGGAAATTTATGAAAAAGGCATTTACGATACCTTAATGAATTTGAAGGAAAACTATGGCAATATCCGTTGCTATATTTCTGAAAACGGTATGGGCGTCGAAGGAGAAGAACGTTTTGTAAATGCAGATGGCATGATCGAAAATGATTACCGGATTGAATTTGTGACCGATCATTTAAAATGGGTCCATCAAGCTATTCAAGAAGGTAGCCAAGTTCAAGGCTACCACATGTGGACGTGTATGGATAACTGGTCATGGCTAAATGCCTATAAAAACCGTTATGGATTCATTGCAGTTGATTTAGAACAAGAAGGTAAGCGAACAATCAAGAAAAGCGGCTACTGGTTTAAGGAACTGACAAAAAATAATGGTTTTAATTAAAAAACACCTTTTGTTGAAAACGGTTCAAACGTTGGTTTGAAGGTAAAGAAAACGCACACAAAAGATAGTGTGTATTGCAGATTTATTAGTGTGTACACAAAGACGTATAGACCAAAACCGTGCTATTACTGGATTTGGTCTATACATCTATTTGGCACACTTCTTGCTTCATATAAAAGTGTAAGTACAACAACTATTAGAAGGAGTGTAAAAAATGGCTAAAAAAACAATTATGCTAGTATGTTCAGCAGGAATGAGTACCAGTTTATTAGTAACAAAAATGCAAAAAGCAGCAGAAGATCGTGGAATGGAAGCAGACATCTTTGCAGTATCGGCATCAGATGCAGATAACAACCTAGAAGCTAAAGATGTAAACGTATTACTTTTAGGCCCACAAGTTCGTTTCATGAAATCACAATTCGAGCAAAAATTAGCACCTAAAGGAATTCCTTTTGACGTGATCAACATGTCTGATTATGGCATGATGAACGGCGAAAAAGTCTTAGATCAAGCAATCGCTTTGATGGATCAGTAAAAATAAAACAATGAACGGAGTTACAAACGTGGAAGATCAACAAAATTTAGAAGCAGTAATGGGATTGATCATGTATGGAGGCAATGCTAAAAGCGATGCAATGGAAGCGATTGCGGCTGCCAAAGCAGGAGATTTTGACTTAGCAGATCAAAAAATTGTTGATGCAGAGGAATCTTTAGTCCAAGCACATCATTCTCAAACGGGTATGTTAACACAAGAAGCACAAGGAAATCATATCCAAGTGACGTTACTGACAGTTCATAGTCAGGATCATTTAATGACATCGATTGCATTTACAGATTTAGCAAAAGAAATCATTGATCTGTATCGTCGTATGGACAACGAATAAGCTGTATCATTTTCTTTTTTGAACGGAAGAAAATAGATGTTAAAGTTTTTTGAACGGGACTTTAACCACTACTTTGTTTTAAAGAGTTTTATCGCTCTTTGAATAAATATTATTTATAGGAGGAATTAAAAAATGGATGGATTAACAGCCTGGATGGAGAAATACATTCTACCTGTGGCCGGTAAAATTGGTGCGCAAAAACACTTAGTTGCACTACGTGATGCCTTTATCGGGACAATGCCGGCAACAATGGCAGGATCGATCGCCGTAATGATCAATGCGATTATTCGTGACTTGCCACAACAATTTTTCTCTGATTATGCAGCCAATCTTGCTGCAGATAAAGGGATCTTTGCAGTTATTAACGTTATTATTGGCATCAACGGATTTGTTTGGAATGGTACTTTGGCGATTGCCGGCTTGATTTTTGCTTTTTCTTGGGGCTATAATCTAGCAAGAGCATACAAAGTAAATGACTTAGCGGGTGGTATCGTTGGGTTGGCAACATTGATTCAAGGGATTGCGTTTGCTTATTCTAATACATTAGAAACAGCGGTTCCAAAAGAATTAATGAACACAATCAATGAAAACACTGCAACAAGTGGTTGGTCAGCAACAGCCGAAGGATTAACAGCTGGTGGTTGGGGTTGGTTAAAATTAGATCACTTAAATGGTAACGCATACTTCACCGTAATGATCATGGGTGCAATTTCTGTTATCATTTTCTGTAAATTAATGTTGGCGAATATCACAATCAAAATGCCTGATTCAGTTCCGCCAGCAGTATCAAAAGCGTTCGCAGCGATCTTGCCTGCAACGATCGCATTATATGTTATTGCAATTATCAACTTTGTAGTAGGTAAATTAACAGATGGACAATTGATCATCGATCTTGTTCAAAAATATATCGCGGAACCTTTCTTGGGACTATCTCAAGGTTTAGGTGCAGTATTGATCGTAACGATTTTCGTTCAAATTTTCTGGTTCTTCGGTATTCATGGTCCAAACGTATTGGCACCAGTTTTAGAAGGTATCTGGGGACAAGCACAATTAATCAATATCGATATTTTCCAAAAAGGCTACAAAGGCTTAACTGGTACGCCAGCTGTCTTGAAAGCCATTGATGATGGAAAAGCTTATATGTGGGTTCGTGGTTCATTTGATGCCTTTGCATGGTTTGGTGGTTCAGGTGGTACGATCGTCTTGATCATTGCTATCTTGCTATTCTCTAAACGTGCAGATTACCTAACTGTTGGTAAATTATCATTAGGACCTGGTATCTTCAACATCAACGAACCAATCATGTTTGGTTTACCGATCGTATTAAATGCAATCATGTTTGTACCATTCTTAGTAGCACCAGTTGTTGCAACAACAATCGGCTGGTTAGCAACGTACTTTGGATTAGTAGCGCCAGTATCACAACAAGTAACGTGGGTTGTACCGCCAATCTTGCTATCATTCTTAGCAACAGGAGCGGACTGGAGAGCGCCAATCGTAACGATCGTATGTATGGTCGTAACATTCCTGATCTGGACACCGTTTGTTATTGCGGCTAACAGAATGGAACCAACTGATTTTGAATAAAAAAAACTAAATAGTATGTTGCTTTCACTTCAAACGAGGTGAAAGCAACAGCATTATTGTTAAGGAGAGGTTAAAATGATTACAATTGCGAGTGCAATGCAACAAGAAGAAATCAAGAACTTATTAGAAAGCTATGACGGTGGCGATTTTACATACACTTTCAAAGAAAAAAAAGGGATCAAATTAGCCTTTGATGTAACTGGTGATAAAGAAGAAGCAGCGAAAAAAGCAAAAGAAATTATCAAAGCACAACCTTGGGGCGGTGTCTTGTTCTTCCAAGCAGCTGCAGTTTAAAAAGATTGGATGGATGCAAAATGGTAAGAAACGGTTTATTTGTATGTAGTATCGGCTTAATTATAATTTTATATGCGCTGAATCCTGCATCGATGCAATATGATTTGTTAAGTATGACTACAGGTATTTTCTTAGTGGTTGTTGGAGGGTACTTTTTCTTCAAAGGCAGAAAGAAAGAAGAACAAAATAAGAAAGAGAATAACGAGGTGAAAAGATAATGGAAATTATAAAAAAAATGAATATTCCAGCATCTGTTTTTTATGACCAAGTCATGGATTCTGTTTTGTTTGATATACGAAAGCATACGGGCAAAAGTTTAACAAGAAAACAACTAAACAACTTTGAATATGTTAAGCAATTTTCAAAAAATAGCCGAGCGCGGATCAAAGTAGAAAAACTTGTTGAAAATACATCTTACCATTTTCGCACATCAACAACGAAAAATGATTTCTTGGTTCAATATGATATCAAACCATTAGATGAAAAATCGTGTGAGATTCGTTATAACGAGAAAATGGAATCATATGGATTTTTACAAAAAATGAATGATGCCGTACTGGGTACGATCCTGATGTTTTTTAAAAAGCGTCAGTTTACTAAAATGTTAAAAATGATGGAAGAATCATATTGATGAGAGTGTCATACTGGCACTCTTTTTTTGTTTTTACACACAAGATACACAGTGTAACGTGTGTGTAAAACAGTGTGTTGAGAAAGCGCTTTATATCGTGCGGTTTTGGTCTAGATCAATTTGGCATGATTTTTGCTTATTATAAGAATGTAAGGTTATATTGATACAATATTTTGTGTAGATCAGTGATTTATTTTAGAGGGTATGAGGCTGTTTTGAAAAGTGCAAACTTTTTAAATAAATAAATTTTTGGGAGGACAAAAAATGAATGGATTAACTGCGTGGATGGAAAGGTATATTTTACCTATAGCTGCGAAGATTGGAGCGGAAAAACATTTAGTGGCATTAAGGGATGCCTTTATTGGTATGATGCCAGTTACGATGGCTGGGGCGATTGCTGTCTTATTAAATGCATTTATGCGTGATTTTCCTAATACGTATTTAGGAGAAGGCAATGCAATCACCAGCTTCTTTACACCCGTGATTGCGATAAATGGATTGGTTTGGACGGGAACGCTAGCAATCATGGCTGTTGTGTTTGCCGCATCTTTGGGTTATAACGTGGCAAGAGCTTACGATGTCGATGCATTATCAGGTATGCTAGTCTCATTAGCTGCTTTTTTCATTGGCTTGCCACAAAGTGCAACAGCGACTGTTACCTTGGCCGAAAAATTACCAAAAAATATTGCGCAACTATTTACGGATGCTGGTGCGACGGTTAATACAGTTGATGGTGTTTCGGCAGTTGATGCTGGTGCTTGGGGGTATTTCCCGTTTAGTAAATATATGGGGGGGACAGGCTTATTTACAGCAATGATTTTTGGGTTTATTTCTGTTATTATTTTTGCTAAATTGATAAAGAAAAATATTGTTATTAAGATGCCTGATTCAGTGCCGCCGGCAGTTTCAAAAGCATTTGCTGCGATTATTCCTGGTGTAACTGCTTTATATGTTTCAGGTTTGATTTATCATGTATTTGAACAATTAACAGGAAAATTATTGATCGACTGGATCTCTGAATCCATTCAAACGCCATTGCTTGGTTTGTCTCAGGGTTACGGAGCTGTCCTTTTAATTGTGTTGTTAGTGCATGTTTTGTGGTTCTTCGGACTTCATGGGACGAATATCATGTCACCGGTTTTACAATCGATTTATGGTGTTGCGATGGTTGATAACACCAATGCTTATCAACAAGGACAAGAAATCCCTTATAAATGGGTTGCGGGTTCCTTTGAAGCATTTGTTTGGCCTGGTGGAGCGGGTGTGACACTGGTCTTGATTATTTCAATCCTGCTTTTATCTAAACGGGCGGATTATAAAACGGTCGGCAAACTTGGCATAGGACCGGGACTATTCAATATTAATGAACCAGTGATGTTTGGGATGCCAGTTGTATTGAATCCGATTATGCTGATCCCATTCATCTTAGCACCGATAGCAACAGCTACGATCGCTTATTTTGCAACAATGGCTGGATTAGTGAACCCTGTTGTTGTAAATGTGATTTGGGTAATGCCGACGATTATTAGCGGGTTCTTAGCAACAGCGGGTGATTGGCGAGCAATTGTTTTAACGATCGTCAATTTGGCTGTGGCATTTGTGATTTGGGCTCCATTTGTTATTGCAGCAAATAAAATGGACCCAAATCTAGGTGAGCCAGAAGAATAAGGGTACAATCTTTTTAGCCTTATTTAGTGTAAATGAACATCAGATGATGAGACTGGGATATGACGTTGATAGTCATATCCTAGTCTTTTTTTGTCCATTGACAGAGTTCGCTTTTTTCTGGACATCGTTGCGTATTGGAGTACAATGAAAAGTAAATCGTTATTTTAGTTAGGGTGGTCACAGTGGAAAAAGAAGTACGTCTTATGGGTGAAGAAAAAATTGATGAGATATTTGATTTAGCAGCATATGCTTTTAATGCTGAGCCAACGGAAGAACGAAAATTACGTTTCAAGACCATGGTTGCTCATTCGTTGAATTATGGGTATTTTTTAGGAGATACTTTAACGAGTCAAGTGATTTCTACGCCATTTAAAGTAGCCTTCCATGGAACATGTTATCAAATGGCTGGCATTGGTTGCGTTTCGTCTTATCCTGAATATCGGGGACAAGGTGGTATTTCAACGATTATGAAACAGCTGTTAACAGAATTAGCTGAAAATAAGGTTGAACTTGCTTACTTAGCGCCATTTTCATATCCTTTTTATCGAAAATATGGTTTTGAGCAAGTATTTGAACAAGTTAGTTATACAGTTAAGGCGGTAGATTGGCCAAACGTGAACGCAACACCAGGACAGATGAAACGAGTGACTTATGAAAAAGCCAAAAGTGTCTGTCAGCATATTTATTCTGAGTTACCAAGCAATCAAAGAGGGGCAGTGATTCGGGATGATTGGTGGTTTGGTTACGCATTTGGTCTAGATGGTAAGAATCGATTTGCGCTCTACGAAGATGAGTTGGGAAATCCTCAGGGATATTTGATCTATCAATCTAGTGCAGAGCGTTTTGTTATTAAGGAGTGGGGCTATGTAACAAATCAAGCCTTTCAATCACTCGTTCGTTTTATTGGTTCGCATAATGGGTCATCACGAGAATTTTATTTAGAAACAGGGTTTGATGGCACAAATCTAAGCTATCTGATGTCATCTCCTTTAGTAGAAATGAAAATCACTCCTTTTATGATGGCCAGAATCGTTGATTTAGCCAGTTTTCTTGGTAAATATCCTTTTACAGAAGGGAATAAAGAAACGTATTATCTTAAAGTTGAAGATGAGTATGGTTTGTTGAACCAAGGAATATGGGAATTACAAATAACTGAAATGGGTCAGAGTACTGTCAAAAAGCGTGATCAAATTCCTGAATCATTGACAGAAGAGGAAGTGATTATCAGTACGATCCAAGTTTTGACGCAACTTTTTATGGGGTATCGTACCGGGAGTGAATTATATTTTTATGGAAAAATCACAGGATCAGAAAAGCTGATTCAATCATTGGATCAGCGCTTAGTAAAAGGTAAGCCGATTTTAGCAGATTACTTTTAAAAAATAGACGAAGTGAGTTGGTTGTTTCAATACTCACTTCGTCTATTTTAATTTATGCCTTACTTTCGTCATTTTCTATTGTTTCTCCTGAGGGTTCTTCATGATAGTCTTTTAACGCTTCTTTAAAAATTTCTTCTTTTTCCTGCTTATAATTATCTTGGCGTTCAGCAAACACTTTTTCTTTTGGTTTATCAGTCATACATGTTACCTCTACTTTCTTTTTATTTACCGAATGGTATGACTCAACCTTAACATCGATAGATAGACTTTGCGAGTTTTTTGACTATAAGCAGATGATTAGCGGAACTAGCTAGAAGTCCTTATAATATAAGATAAAGATATGTATAATAAGTTTAAAATTGAAAGGCAGTGAACAGCATGAGTAAAACAAAAGAAGAAAAAGTTGCAAGAAATGGTAAAATTGGGAAAACATTAGCCGTTGTTGTCGGTGGGCTTTATTTGGTTAAAATGCTGAAAGGCAAAAAGAACGTTAAAAAATAGAAACTGTTGGGAAAGCGGTCTTGATTTTTAGGTCAGGATTGCTTTCTTTTTATTTTTCATTGACACTGACTGAAAAGACTTCTAAAATATATAGGTGAATGTTCTCGTAGCTCAGTAGGATAGAGCGATTGCCTCCAAAGAGAGAACACATCTGGTTTTTAATTAGTCGGAGGGGAGTATTAAATTTTGTTTTGTCCCAGTACCTCAGTAGGATAGAGGGTTCGCCTCCTAAGCGAAACGTCGCAGGTTCGATTCCTGTCTGGGACGTTATAGAAAGTTCGCTGGAAGCCTTTGTAATAACGGTTTTCAGTTTTTTATACATGTTCCTATATAATACCATTCAATTAAATAGTTTTAAATCTTTGTAGACACTTTTTGTCCATTTATCTCACCATGTCCTTGTTGTACAAGGTAAGCAATCAATTAAGCAGGGATTATTCATAAGGGTATGTTATAGTTTGTAGAAAAAATAAAAGAGGTATGTTATGGAAATAAAGGATAATATCCGTGGGTATCCTAACAATTCAAATCTTAAGTATAATCGTTTGGGGCAAATGTATTTTGATGATCTGCTCTACGTTACAAAATGGACTGTACAAAATCATATCCTTCATAGTGAAACACAGTTTGTCTACTTAGAACCTGAACAATTTAATTTTGATAGTTCGACGATAGAATCTTTGAAAACAGGCCTCAATCATAACGGATTTCTTCCCGAATACGACGAAATACTAAGTCCGTATCACCGTAATAAACACCTAGAACTTTACTTTGTAACTAAGGGATCATTACGCATTAAGGTTCAAAAAGATTTTTATACGCTGAATACTGGTTCTGCCTTGTTTATTAATTCAAATACAAATCATAGTGATGTCATTTCATGGGAACCACTAGAGTTGTATATTATTGGCTTTAATGAAAATTTCTTTCAGGATAACACACTTCAGGCTATACAAAACACGAAGTTTCGTCATTTCATCAATCAGTCTTTCAAAGTGCAATATAAAGATAGCGAAGCGTGGTTTATCGATACTAAAGATGGCGGACAATTTTTAAGACACTACACAGAACTTATACGTGATGAGTTAGCGGTACGTACTATAGGATATGCTGACATGGTTCGAATTGCTAGCCTTCGTATACTGGACGGGTTCTCTAAAGAAACGACAACGATAGTCAAAGACTCAGGGAGAAACCATAAACTACTAGTATTTCATGAGGTAACTCAATATTTAGAACATTACTATGGTTCTGCCAGTTTGACTGATTTGGCTGATTATTTGAAATTTTCTAAATCCTATTTTAATCGCATAATTAAGGAAGTTTCTGGAAAAACTTATACGGATTTACTACAGGAGGTTCGCATCGAAAAAGCTAAGGAAATGTTACGGAAAACGGATGAGCCGATCATGGAAATTGCCCAGAAAGTCGGCTATACAAACATGACTTATTTTTATGAATTATTTAAATCAATGACGGGTGTTACACCAAAAGAGTATCGTGAAAAGACTATTTAGTGCCTAAAAGGCTAAATAGTCTTTTTTTTTAACTTTCCAAGACAATGACAGGGTATTCAAATCACTCTATAATACTCTTATATCTTGAACTTAACTATTTCAAGATTCAGGTTGAGGAGGATATTGTATCATGACATATGAAATTGATTATCGTGCACTTGTTGGAAAAATGACACTTGAGGAAAAAGCATCCCTTATGTCAGGAGAAAATTTTTGGTATTCACAGAGTTTGCCACAACATGGCATCCCAGCGATTATGCTCACAGATGGTCCCCATGGGCTGCGTAAGCAAATTGGTGATGCTGATCACTTAGGGATTAATGGAAGTGTTCCAGCAACATGTTTCCCTACTGCAGCGACTATCGCAAATAGCTGGGATGTTGATCTCATTCGTGAGATGGGAGTAGTGCTTGGTACAGAAGCTGCAGCAGAATCTATTAGTGTTGTTTTAGGACCTGGTATGAATATCAAACGTGATCCATTATCTGGGCGTAACTTCGAATATTTTTCAGAGGACCCTTACCTATCTGGTAAACTCTCATCTGCACTGATTCGAGGTATGCAAGAGAAAGGTATTGCGGCGTGTGCGAAACACTTTGCTGTTAACTCTCAAGAGTACTTACGAATGACGATTGATGAAATTGTTGATAAACGTGCATTACATGAACTTTACCTTGAATCTTTTAGAATGGCTGTCCAAGAGGGAAAGGTAATTTCGATGATGACCTCTTATAATAAAGTCAATGGCATATACACCAATGAGAACGATTATCTTTTAAATACAGTACTCAAAAAAACATGGGGCTTTGATGGCTTAATTGTCACAGACTGGGGCGGCAATAATGACCGCGTTGCTGGTTTAAAGGCTGGTAACCAACTTGAAATGCCTTCAACCATTGGTGTTACCGATTTAGAAATCGTAAACGCTGTCCGTTCTGGAGATCTTGAAGAATCGTTACTTGACACCCGTGTTTTAGAGCTCTTAAAAGTTGTGAATAAAATTAAGCCCTTACCTGCTGAGGCTGCCGATATGGAAGCACATCACGAAAAAGCTGTCGACATTGCAAGTCAGTCGATGGTTCTATTAAAGAACAAAGATAATTGTTTACCTTTAAATCCTAAAACGAAAGTCACAGTGATTGGCGATTTTGCAGAAACACCTCGTTATCAAGGGGCTGGTAGTTCGTCAATCAATGCTTACAAGCTGGATAATCTTTTAAATGCCTTAGATGAAACAGATATTGAGGTCGTGGCTTATGCAAAAGGCTTCGAGCGTTACGGTAATACAAAAAAAGCTGTCTATGATAAAGCTTTACAAGCTGCTGGGCAAGCAGATACGCTCCTAGTCTTTCTGGGGTTAGATGAAAGCTATGAGTCAGAAGGGGTAGATCGCAGTCACCTCGATTTACCACAAGACCAAATTACACTCATCAATCAGTTAACCAAACTCAATAAAAAAATAATCGTATTGCTTGCCGGTGGAGCTGTCATGAGTTTACCATTCATCAATGAAAGTGATGCTTGTATCCATACCTATCTTGCTGGACAAGGTGGTGGTAAAGCCCTTGCGAAAATCTTAACGGGTGAAGTGAACCCTTCTGGAAAACTATCCGAGACTTACCCGTTATCATACGAAGATGTCTCATCGGCTGGTTACTTTCCTGGTAAAGAAGCTATATCAGAACATCGTGAAAGTATTTTTATAGGATATCGCTATTTTGATACGAAAAAAATACCCGTTCAATTTGAATTTGGTTTCGGTTTATCGTATACAAGCTTCACCTACAATCATGTTATGTTTGAAGATAATCATATAACTTTAGAAGTTACCAATACGGGGGCTGTAGGTGGGAGTGACGTCGTACAAGTCTATGTACATAAAAAAGACTCACCATTAATGCGAGCAGATCAAGAATTGAAAGGCTTTGCGAAAGTTCCTTTGCAAGCGCATGAAAAAAAACGTGTAACCATTGAGCTTTCTGACCACGCCTTCCATTTTTACAATGTAGAAACAGAAAGCTGGGCCATTGAAGAAGGGGCTTATGAAATTCGTGTAGGCAGCAGTTCGCGCACCATTCATCAAGTCATAGAAGTGACTAAAAATGGGATTCAAGCACCTGTAACAATGTGCAATATTCCTAAAAGCTATAAAGAGCTCGATATCCATAATATCTCAGACAGTGATTTTGAAGCTTTAGTCGGCTATAAATTACCAGATTCAAATTGGGATCGTAAAGCTCCAGTCAATTTGAATACAAGTATCGTAGAGACAGCCACTAAGGGAGTTGTCGGTAAGTTTGTTAATTGGATAATTCTTCGCATGTATAAGAATAAAATGAAAAAAGGAGAGCCTCATGCGGCGAATGCCATTTTATTGGTACAAAGCATGCCTTTCCGTACATTATCCCGTATGACAGGTGGATCGATTAATGAAGAAATGTTAGCTGGCATGATGATGGCGGTGGATGGTCATTTCTTTAAAGGTACAACAAAAGTTATCAAAAATATACCATCGAAAAAATCAAAGTAAACTTATCTGATTGAGTCTATCGTTCTTAATTTGCTAAGTCATGACACCTCATAACTAACAATGCCTGATTTTTTAGGGGTGTACGCCAAATAATGTGGAGTACAGAGATTGATCCTCAGGTCAACGACCAACACTTAACTCAGATCGATATTCTGCAAATAAGACCCTAAAAATGACCAATCGTGTTCAATAGTAGACTCAAGCTTTTGATTATAAAAAACAGCTGCAGGATGATAGATTGGAAACAGTGTGTAGGTATCACTCGTTGCAGTAAGCTGATTTGTCTCACTTGAGTAAGTCAGAATTGGTAAATGGAGCAATCGTCCATGATAGGTTGAAATCTTAAAATTATTCCCTAAAAGACGTTGCAGACCAGTATTGCCCATTGGTACAAGGATTTTAGGCTGGATTATTTGGATTTCGTAATCTAATAATGGTGCATAAGCCAATACTTCCGCTTTATTAGGTGTTCGGTTAGGGTATTTTGTTTCGACGAGACCAGTTTTTTTATTGCGTTGCTGTTTGATACTGAAAGGTCTGCTTCTAACTGCGCTAGTGATGTAGATATCCTCTCGGTTTAATCCTGCTTGTGCTAACCAACCATCTAGTTTTTTTCCTGATCTACCGCTAAAAGGAATGTTCGTTTTGATTTCAGTTTCCCCAGGAGCTTCTCCGATTAACATCAATACTGCATTTTTAGGACCTTTTCCAGAAAGAAACCCTTCTAGCTGATGACCGTGCATTTTTTATTCAACGATTTCAACTAATTTTTTAGGATAGTTCATGATGGATGTCTTCTTTCTAAAAAAACGTGCTGATTTATGCAATCAGCACGTTTTTTTCATTTTAAGCCCAATCACCATTACGGAAAATCGGAACACGTGTGCCGTCTTCTCTAATGCCGTCAATATCCATTTGATCTGATCCAACCATGAAATCAACGTGTGTATGACTACGGTTTAAGCCTGCTTCTTTTAATTCTTCTTCACTCATCTCAGTTCCGCCTTGTAGATTAAAAGCATACGCTGAGCCAAAAGCTAAGTGATTTGAGGCATTTTCATCAAATAAAGTATTGTAGAAAATGATGCCAGATTGAGAAATCGGTGATGGATCTGGCACTAAAGCAACTTCGCCTAAATGACGTGCGCCTTCGTCTGTTTCAAGTAACTTCGCTAATACTTCTTCACCTTGTTCAGCAGAAAAATCAACGACTTTTCCATCTTTAAAGGTAAATTTCATACCAGAAATCGTTGTTCCAGCATAACTAAGTGGTTTAGTACTAGAAACAACACCATCAACACGACGTCTATCAGGTGCAGTGAAGACTTCTTCTGTCGGCATGTTGGCCATGAATTTTTCGCCACGAACGTTATCGCTACCAGCACCTTCCCACAAATGGTTTTTCGGCAATCCAATCACTAAGTCAGTGCCTGGAGCTGTGTAATGCAAAGCACTAAATTGTTCTTTATTTAATTCGTCCGCTTTGGTTGCTAGTTTGTTGTCATGAGCTTTCCAGGCTGCAACAGGATCTGCCTCATACACACGAGTTGTTTTAAAGATTTCATCCCAAAGAGCGTCTACTTGAGACTCGCTGTCTGTTAGGTCAGGGAAAACTTTAGCAGCCCATTCTTTGCCAGCAGCAGCAGCGACTGTCCAGCTGACTTTATTCGCTTGTGTTGCTTTTCTTAAGTTGACCAATGCTTTGCCAGAAGCAGCTTGAAAAGCGGCAACACGATCAGCATCAACTCCTGCTAAAGCATCAGGATTAGCAGAGACAACACTGATACGACTAGCTCCTTTGTTAACCCAGTCATCTGTTTGATCTATTTTATATTGAGGAATATTATCCAAATATTTTTCATCAGCATGTAGTAAAAATTCACGTTGCACAAGATCATCACTCCACTGAACGATCACTTCGCCAGCACCTAATTTATAGGCTTCTTCTGTGATCAAACGAGCCAGTGGTGCTTGATCAACGCTGATTTGTAAAACGATGCTGTGTCCTTTTTGAACGTTGACACCAGTTTCAACAATCAGTCTAGCGTATTTTTTTAAAATCTCATTAAAATTTGGTAATGACATAGAATAGCCTCCTAGTTTTGCATTTATATAATCGTGAATATCATAACACGTACAGAGCTTGAACTCAAACGATCGAGTAGCATTAAGAGCTTATTTAATTCTTAGAAAAATGCCTCGAAAGACCCGTGTAATCAATTAAATAAAATAATTTGAAACGAGGGACTAGTATTTTGCAGAATAAACAAATCGTGTTACAATAACTGTAGTATTTATATGGAAGCGTTGTAAGATAGGTAGAGGGGATTGAAAGATTATGGCAAGAAAAAAAACGATTACTAAAGATCAGATTTTAAATGCTGCATACGAAGTAGTGGCCACTGAAGGCTTTTCGAAATTCACCGCACGTAACATTGCAACCAAAATGAAATGCTCAACACAACCAATTTATTTGGAATTCAAAAATATGGATGATCTGAAAGAAGAACTATTTGAAAAGATCCATCAATATTTAGCAAAAGAAGTATTCCCTGTCACGCATACAGGCAATACGATTGTCGACTTGGCTTTAAATTATATCCATTTTGCTAAAAATGAAAGTAAACTATATCGTGCGCTATATTTGGAAGAGTACGGTGGGGGAAAAAGAATGCAGGAATTTTCGTACAGTTATTTTTCCAACGCAGTCAAACAAGATCCGGATTATGAAAAATTAAATGATACAGAAATCAATTCTCTTCATATGGGAACGTGGATCGTCGCAACGGGAATTGCTGCGTTGATGACATCTGGAATCATTCATCCAAGCGAACAACAAATCGAACACTTGATGAAAGAGTCAATCGATCAGATATTAGAGCGGGATGAACCGATCGATATCGATAGTTAGATCTACTAAAAAGAACAGACCAGAGCAAAACTCATTGGGGTTTGCTCTGGTCTTTAATTGTTTCAATAATTATTGTACAGCTTCTGCTAGTTTTTTCGCAAAAGCTTCGAGATTTTGAATATCTTCTTCTTCAGCAGCTAAATCAACTTTTACACTATCTGCGCCTTTTGAAGCACCAATTTTTGTGAACACAGCGTCAAAGTCATCCACTGATTTACAAAAATCATCGTAAAAAGTATCCCCAGAACCACAAACACCATACGTTTTTCCAGATAAATCGATTTCTTGTAACTCTTCATAAAAATCTACGATTTCATCAGGCAACTCACCATCACCATATGTGTAAGTTGCGACAACGCAAATGTCTGCATCTTCAAAGTCTTCAGGATCCACTTGTGTACATTCGTTGATCTCAACTTCAATATTTAAATTTTCTAAAGCTTCAGCAACGATATCTGCTATTTCTTCTGTATTTCCAGTCATACTTGCATAAACGATTTTAGCTAAGGTCATTAGATTTCCTCCTTCAAATAATACAACCTTGATTATATCAGAAGAACGAAGGTCGTGTAAATTACAAAATTGAAGCTGAAAAGGAAGAAGTTACTTTTATAGCAGCGTTTATAGCAGGTGTGGATGAAGAAAAAATGTGAAAGTAATGTTTAACAATGACTTTTCAGTGAAATTTTCACAAATTATGATAAAATACTCTTATATAAAGATTATTTAGCTATGTGGGCTAGTCTCTATGAAAAAAGATAAAATATGCTCGTGACAAAAAGCGTCACAATCCTATTTTCCTATTTTTCTACGAGCCTAAACGAGCCTGCTGCGCTTTTATTGTTATCTAGCTTCAAGAGCTAGCCTTTCGGGAAAAAGATAAATTATAAATGAGGTAAAGAACACCTCATTTATAATTTCCTATTTTCCTGTCAAGGCTGAATGAGCTCTTTCAGCTTTTAAATTTAGGAGGACGAGATTAAATGATTACATTAAAATCACCAAGAGAAATTGAAATGATGGATGAGTCTGGAGAGTTATTGGCAGATGTTCACCGTCATTTACGTACGTTTATTAAACCCGGCGTGACAAGTTGGGATATTGAAGTATTTGTGAGAGACTTTATTGAAAGTCATGGCGGCATTGCTGCCCAAATTGGTTTTGAGGACTATAAATATGCTACTTGCTGCAGTATCAACGATGAAATCTGTCATGGATTTCCTCGGAAAAAACCATTGAAAGATGGTGATTTGATCAAAGTAGATATGTGTATTGATTTAAAAGGGGCTGTTTCAGATTCTTGTTGGGCTTATGTTGTAGGGAACTCAACACCTGAATTAGATCACTTAATGGAAGTGACTAGAAAAGCGTTGTACTTAGGGATCGAACAAGCGCAAGTCGGTAATCGTATTGGGGATATTGGTCATGCGATCCAAACTTATGTTGAAAGTGAAAACTTATCTGTCGTAAGAGATTTTGTAGGACATGGTATTGGTCCAACGATTCACGAGAGTCCTGTGATCCCTCACTATGGTGAAGCAGGTAAAGGTCTTCGACTAAAAGAAGGAATGGTTATTACGATTGAGCCGATGGTCAATACTGGAACTTGGCGTATGAAAATGGATCCAAATGGCTGGACAGCGTATACTTTAGACGGTGGACTCAGTTGTCAATTTGAACATACGTTGGCAATTACGAAAGAGGGTCCGAAAATTTTGACTTCTCAAGGAGAAGAGTTGACATACTAATGAACTTAAATTAGAGGAGAATTTTATGAAACTAGTGGACAAAGTAAAGAGTAACAAGAACTTGATGCGTTTCATCGAAACGACACAAAATCGAATGGTCGATTCGGAAATTGGCAATACATCTGTTGTGGTGGCTTACTATTTACTCTTGTCCTTGTTTCCTCTATTGATTGCGGTAGGAAATATCCTACCGTATTTACATATTGATCCAAACGATGTTCTGCCTTATATCGCAGAAGCGATCCCGGAAGCTATCTTCAATGATTTAAAGCCGGCGATTCAGTCATTACTAACACAACGATCTGGCAGTTTGCTTTCTATTTCTGCTTTAGCAGCTTTATGGAGTGCCAGTCAAAGTATTAATGCTTTACAAACCGCAATGAACAAGGCTTTTGGCGTTGAGCAACGAAAAAACTTTATTATTGTCCGCTTAATGTCATTGTTTGTTATTCTTTTATTTTTGACGGCAATTGTAGGAGTAGTTGGTGTCTTAGGATTAGGTAAAACGATTTTAGATTTGTTACAGCCGATTTTTCATTTTTCCACGGATTTTATTGATACTTTCCAAGCGTTAAAATGGCCGATTACATCGTTGGTGCTTTTAGTGATCATGTGTTTGATTTATCGGGTTGTTCCTAATGCTAAACTGACCTTTCGTTCCATCGTTCCTGGTGCTGTATTTGCAACTGTAGGCTGGATGTTGTTATCACAAGTGTTTGGACTCTATATTACGTATTTCAGTTCAAAAATCGCTAGTTATCAAATTATAGGAAGTTTTATCATTTTGATGCTATGGCTGAATTTTGCAGCTACGATCATTATTTTAGGTGGTATTATCAATGCTGTTGTCAAAGAATATCTGTCAAATGAAAAAATCCAGCATCGCTACGGGTTGATTAATCGTTTAGTTGATAAAATAAAAGAAAAGTTAAAGAAATAGCTCGATTGCTTTTGATTCAGATAAATGAGTAGGAACGCAGGCTTTTCCTAAGCTGTGGAAACACCTGTTCCAACTTGTAAATGTGGAATGATTCGGTATAATATACGATGTACATTAAGAAAGTAGGTTCAGCATGTCGATGTTTATTTATGAAATTGTTATTCGTCTATTTCTGACGTTTATTTTATCGCTGATTGTAACACCAATTATTAAACTATTGGCTTTTAGAATAGGCGCCTATGATGCTCCAGGTGAAAGAAGGATAAACACTAAAATCATGCCGACAGCAGGAGGTTTAAGCATTTATTTTGTCTTTGCTTTTTCTTGTTTAGTTATGTTTCAGTCGATTATACCAGTTGATTATATCTGGCCGATTATTTTAGGTGCGGGGATTGTGGTTGCAACAGGTTTGATCGATGATATTTACGAATTGTCGCCAAAGAAAAAAACACTAGGGATTCTGTTAGGGGCTTTAGTCATTTATTTTGTAGCGGAAATTCGGATCGATGCCGTAACTTTGCCGTTTTTTGGACATATTGATTTACGCTGGCTTAGTTTGCCGCTGACACTATTTTGGATTTTGGCTATTACAAATGCCATCAATCTGATCGATGGTTTAGATGGACTTGCATCTGGTGTTTCAATCATCAGTTTAACAACGATCGGTGTGATCGGCTACTTTTTCCTTCATGCTAAAACAGTTTATATTCCGATTGTGATTTTTATCTTAGTTGCTAGTATTGCGGGATTTTTTCCGTATAATTTTTATCCTGCTAAAGTTTTTCTAGGTGATACAGGAGCATTGTTTTTAGGCTTTATGATTGCCGTGATGTCCTTACAAGGATTGAAAAATGCGACATTTATCACGGTTATTACACCAATGATTATTTTAGGTGTACCAATTACGGATACAGTTTATGCGATTATTCGCCGACTAATGAATAAACGTCCGATTTCATCTGCTGATAAGATGCATTTACATCATCGATTGTTGTCACTTGGCTTTACACATAAAGGTGCAGTCATGACAATTTACGGTTTGGCATTGGTTTTTTCATTTGTCGCGTTGTTATTTAGCTATGCAAGTAATGTTGCTTCGATTCTACTGATTGTTTTTAGTGCGATTGGGCTGGAATTGTTTATTGAAATGATTGGTTTAGTTGGAGAAAATCATCAGCCGTTGATGTATATTTTGCGGATGTTTGGCAATCGAGAGTTTCGTCATCAACAGTTAGAAAAAAGATTAGGAAAACACTCTAAGAAAAAGTAAATAAATCGTAAGAATCTTTGCTGGTTTTTTAAGCTGTGCTATAATTTATTGATTGGGTAAACGGAAAAAGCGGAGTAAGACTCAGTAAGTTTTGCTCCGCTTTCCTAGAATTCAAATAAAAAGTTGATGCATAGAATGTTCTCTTTTTGAAAACATTTTTGATAGCTAAAAGTTTAGGTGGGGTAAACTAGTCTAAGAATCACTGGCTGAATTCATCTTATTTCAAACGAGGTGCAAAAATATGAATGATAGAATAACAATTTCCATTGTTACTCACAATAGCCGTCATATTTTTGATGTGCTTGATAATTTAAAACTCGAACTCGGCCTAGAGTCAATTTATGATATACATATATTTGATAATGCTTCTGAACAAGAGTATATAAACCAACTTGAACTGTATGGTTCTTTTATTACCATGCATAAATCAGAAGAAAATAAAGGCTTTGGCTACGGTCATAATCAGATACTGAAAATGGTTGACACACAGTATGCTGTTATTTTTAACCCAGATGTTTTGCTTACAAAAGAGGCGTTGGATAAGCTGCTTCAGCGAATAGAAGAAGAGCCGCTTGCCGCAGTCTGTCCAAAAGTGTTGAACTCAGATGGAACGACTCAATACTTAGTCCGTCAGAAATTAGACGTATTCGATTACATGTTGCGTTTTGTTCCGTTTCAATCGGTCAAAAAGCTATTTGACAAACGGCTGAGGTATTATGAATGTCGTGATTTGCCAGACGATCAAACCTCCTATATTAAAATGGGGTCCGGTTGTTTTATGGTCATCGATATCGATAAATTTAAACAAATCGGTGGTTTTGACGAACGCTTCTTCATGTATTTTGAAGACAATGACCTTTGTTTAAGTTTTGGAAAAGCAGGGTATAAAATTTTGTATACCCCTTTTGAAACTGTAACGCATTTGTATGAAAAAGGTGCACATAAAAACAAGAAATTATTTAAGATATTTATGCAATCAATGATCAAGTTTTTCAACAAATGGGGTTGGAGGTTTTTCTAGTGGAGAATAAGTTGGTGATTACAATTGTTTTATATCAGACTGAATTCTCACAGACACCAAGTTACGGTCTTATCAAAAAAACACTGACTGAAAATGAGTTGGTCTATCTATTCATTTATGATAATAGTCCTGAACCGCAAGCTAACGAATTATTTCAGCATGCTCAGGTACGGTATATCCATGATGCAACGAATCCTGGCTTGGCGCAGGCTTATAATGCTGGCAACCAATATTTTAGTCAGGTTCAAGGCGATCTTCTATTACTGCTTGATCAAGATACATTATTGGATGATCGTTATCTTGCCACGCTCTTAACCTTGACCTTGGATGAAGCGATTGCTGCTTATGTTCCACTGGTGTTCGCTCAGGCTAGACAAATCTCGCCTGTCTTTTCGGAAGATTATATCGGACGTCATTCTGAGTTGCCTAAAGCCGGCATCTACTCACAGCAGATCATGAGTATTAATTCTGGAACCGCGTTGCCTAAAACAATCTTAAAAAGCATTGGTTCATTTAATCAAGATTTTCCTTTAGATTTTTTAGATCATTGGCTTTTTTGGAAAATTTATCAATTGAACAAAAAAATTTGTGTCTTAGATCATCACTTAGATCATGAGTTATCTGTTTTGAATTATGAAACACTCAGCAGTCAAAGATATGAGTCGATTATTCGAGCTGAAAGTCTTTTTTATCAAAAATATGATCAGAGTAAATTTTACATTCACAGAAGACATTTGTTGCTAAGATCGGTGAAACAATTTTTTCTTGTTAAGAATCGGAACATTTGGCGACGTACGTTTTTAGAGTATCGATTACTAATGAAAGGAAAATAAATGATCTCAATTTGTATAGCAACATATAATGGAGAAAACTATTTAGAAGAGCAACTTGCCAGTATTTTACCTCAAATGACTGCATCTGATGAACTGATCATCTCTGATGACGGTTCTAAAGATGAGACAGTGACTATCATCAATCGCTATGCAGCGCAAGATGAACGAATCAAATTTTTTAAAGGTCCCGGCAAAGGTGTGATTGCTAATTTTGAGTTTGCAATTAATCAAAGCCAGGGAGACTTTATCTTTTTGGCTGATCAAGATGATGTTTGGTTGCCAGAAAAAGTTCAGACAACCCTGAGTTTTTTTGCTTCTCATCCTAAAATTGATCTGGTTATTAGTGATTTAGTGATCGTTGATGAACAGTTACAAGTCATTGAACCATCTTACTTTGAGTATCGAAAGGTGACATTAGGCTTTCTTCACAACATCGTGAAAAATAAATATATTGGCGCAGGGATGGCTTTTCGTGGCAGTCTTAAATCAAGGATCTTGCCTATACCAGCTAAAGTGCCTATGCATGATATGTGGATCGGTTTAATTGCAGCCTATAAAAATAAAAGTGCATTGATTCCGCAAACACTTACGTTGTATCGCAGACATAATAACAATGCGAGTGAAATCAATACAAAAGCCAGCTTTTTTCAACAATTGAAATGGCGCTGTGCAATTAGTTATGTTCTATTCAAAAGAATTTTTTTTAATTCATAGAAAATGGCTATTTTACAGTTTTGTAAAATATTCTTAAAATGAATGACAATCATTGCTAATAATGCAATAATAGCAATTAGTAATGTCAGTGAATGACAATAAAAAAGAGTGTAAGGAGTTTTTTTATGAAAGGGATCATCTTAGCTGGAGGAAGTGGAACCAGATTATATCCATTAACGAAAGCAACATCAAAACAATTAATGCCTATCTATGATAAACCAATGATTTACTATCCAATGTCGACATTGATGCTAGCAGGTATCAAGGAAATTCTAATTATTTCTACACCCGATGACACACCTCGTTTTGAAAGTTTATTTGGGGATGGGAAAGATCTTGGGATTCATATTGAATATGCTGTACAAGAAAGTCCAGACGGATTAGCTCAAGCATTTATTATTGGCGAAGAGTTTATTGGTGATGATAGTGTGTGTCTTGTTTTGGGTGACAATATTTATTATGGCGGGGGACTGTCTAATATGTTACAACGTGCTGCCGCAAAAGAGAGTGGAGCAACTGTTTTCGGGTACCATGTGAATGATCCAGAACGATTTGGTGTGGTTGAATTTGACAGCGATATGCAAGCTCTTTCTATTGAAGAAAAACCAGAAAAACCAAAATCAAATTATGCGGTGACTGGCTTGTATTTTTATGATAACGATGTGATTGAAATCGCAAAAAATATCAAACCATCTGATCGTGGCGAATTAGAAATTACGGATGTTAACAAAGTCTACTTAGAAAAAAATAAATTATCAGTTGAACTAATGGGCAGAGGCTTTGCTTGGTTAGATACTGGTACTCATGAATCGCTTTTAGAAGCATCGACTTTTATTGAGACGATTGAGAAGCGACAAAATTTAAAAGTAGCTTGTCTAGAAGAAATCGCTTATAGAATGAGCTATATCACAAAAAATCAGTTGATAGAATTAGCACAGCCATTAAAGAAAAATGGTTATGGACAATACTTATTAAGATTGGCAGAAACAGACTAGGAGCGAAGACAGAATGAAAGTAATCGACACAAAATTACAAGACGTTAAAATCATTGAAATGGATGTCTTCGGTGATCACCGTGGCTTCTTTACGGAAAGCTATTCAAAAGAAAAATTTGCCGAGCAAGGCTTGAATTTTGATTTTGTACAAGATAACCATTCTCTTTCAAGTGAAGCTGGCGTATTACGCGGTTTACATTTCCAAAAAGGGCAAGCAGCTCAAACGAAGTTGATTCGTGTTGTAACAGGGGCAGTATTAGACGTGATCGTAGATATCCGTAAAGGGAGTCCGACTTATGGTCAATGGGAAGGCTACATTTTATCAGAACATAACCATCGTCAACTATTAGTGCCTAAAGGATATGCACATGGTTTTGTAACATTGACACCGAATGTTAATTTTATGTATAAATGTGACAATTACTATAATGCAGCTGCAGATGGCGGGATTGCCTTTGATGATCCTGATTTGTCAATTGATTGGCCGATCGATATCCAAAAAGCAATTACGTCTGAAAAAGATAAAAATCACCCGACATTGAAAGAATTTGAAGCAGAGAATTCTTTTATTTATGGTGAAATCTAAAAAAATCTAGGAGAGATCTTGAAGATGAAAAACATCATTGTTACTGGTGGAGCTGGATTTATCGGCTCAAACTTTGTTCATTATGTAGTAAACAACCATCCAGAAGTTCATGTGACGGTATTAGATAAATTAACTTATGCAGGAAATGAAAAAAATCTTGAAGGACTACCAGCTGATCGTGTTGAATTAGTTGTAGGTGACATCGCTGATGCTGAGTTAGTCGATCGATTAGTGAAGAAGACAGATGCGGTTGTTCATTACGCGGCAGAATCACATAACGACAACTCATTGAATGATCCATTTCCTTTTGTACAAACGAATATCATTGGAACCTATACGCTAATCGAAGCGTGCCGTAAAAATGATGTGCGGTACCATCATGTTTCGACTGATGAAGTTTATGGTGATTTACCATTAAGAGAAGATTTACCAGGACATGGTGAAGGTGCAGGTGAAAAATTTACTGCTGAAACGCCTTATAATCCATCAAGTCCATACTCTTCAACAAAAGCAGGCTCGGATTTATTGGTTAAAGCTTGGGGACGTTCATTTGGCCTACGAGCAACAATTTCTAACTGTTCTAACAATTATGGACCTTACCAACATATTGAAAAATTCATTCCACGTCAAATTACCAACATTTTGAGCGGAATCACACCTAAATTATATGGTGCTGGTAAAAATGTTAGAGATTGGATTCATACAAATGATCATTCATCTGCTGTTTGGACGATTCTGACAAAAGGAAAAATCGGTGAAACCTACTTGATTGGTGCCGATGGAGAAGAAGATAATAAAGCAGTAATGGAATTGATTTTAGAGCTGATGGATCAACCAAAAGATGCGTATGAACATGTAAACGATCGTCCTGGACACGATTTACGTTATGCGATCGATTCTTCAAAATTACGGGAAGAATTAGGCTGGACGCCTGAATTCACTAATTTCCGTGATGGCTTAGCAGATACGATCGAGTGGTATACAGAAAATTCAGACTGGTGGAAAACAGATAAAGAAGCTGTCGAAGCCAATTATGCGAAGAACGGTCAATAATCGCTATCCTATTTCGAGGATATCTTACATCTGATTTTAACCGAGTGTGATTAAAATAGTGACTTGTTGAGCGTGGAACAAAACTAAAAAATGGTTTTGCTCCACGCTCTAAATACGAATTGATAACAGGCTGAAAGGGCGAAATTCTTGCTGCTTGCTTATCAAAGGAGGAAATAGAATGATACTTTTAACTGGCGGTAATGGACAATTAGGAACGGAACTACGTCATTTGTTAGATGAACAGGGAATGAAATACGTTTCCACTGATTCAAAAGAACTAGATATTACGAATGCAGAAAAAACAATGGCTTATATTACGAAGTTAAAACCGACAGTAATCTACCATTGTGCAGCGTACACTGCTGTGGATAAGGCAGAAGACGAAGGAAAAGAATTAGACGAGAAAATCAACGTAGAGGGTACGCGCAACGTAGCACTTGCAGCAAAATCTGTAGATGCAACGTTAGTGTATATTAGTACAGATTATGTTTTTGATGGTACGAAAAAAGATGAGATGTATAAAACAGATGATCAAACGAATCCGCAAAATGAATATGGTCGTACTAAACTATTAGGTGAGCAAATTGTTCAAGAAATCATGGATAAATATTATATTATCCGTACTTCTTGGGTGTTTGGCCAATATGGACATAACTTTGTCTTTACAATGCAAAAACTAGCTGAAACACGCGATCAATTAACGGTTGTGGATGATCAATTTGGTCGCCCGACTTGGACTAGAACTTTAGCTGAATTTATGGTGTTTGTTATAAAAGAAAAAGTTGCTTATGGTATTTATCATCTATCCAATGATAATAGCTGTAATTGGTATGAGTTTGCAAAAGAAATTTTAAAAGATACTGAGGTTGAAATTTTACCAGTGGATTCAAGTAAATTTCCTCAAAAAGCAACTCGACCTAAATATTCAGTGATGGATCTTAGTAAGACGAAAGCACTAGGTTTTGATATTCCGACTTGGGAAAAAGCGTTGCACGAAATGTTGATTAGTACAAAAAAATAGGAGGAAAAAAGTGTTGGTTTGGGGAGCAAAATTTACAGGGTGGTTCAAGGTAGTTTTTAAACAAAGATGGAAATATCTAGTGGCACTACTTATAATTTTTACAGTTTTTACATTGTATTTTTTTCAATTTTCAAGTGTACCTAAAAAAATACTTTTATTGACAGGTTTGTTTAGCATACTTAGTATTTTATTGATTGGGAAAAATCTAGCCAAAAGTACGTTGTGGATTATTATACTGATGGGGTCGTTATTTACGTTTACCACCCCTGTTTTAGATACACCAGATGAACACGCTCATTTTTCACGAGCAGTGTATCTTTCAGAGGGGCATTTTGGCATGAGTGACAAGGCTGATCAACTGAAAATTTCTAAAGATTTTCGAGTTGTTTTAGACCGTATACATCAAAACTATCACAATGATTTAAAGAAAGAGCAACATACAACGAAACAAAATGAAGAAACGATTATTTCACTTACAGCAACGTATTCGTTTATCAGTTACATACCACAAGCTATTGGTTGGTCGTTAGGAAAATTGCTGAATATCAATCTGTATTGGAGTTTTTATTTAGGTAGATTACTTAATTTGATTGTTTACGCAATTTTGTCTTATTTTGCTATCAAAAATGTAAAAAAGTTCAAGGTGCCGATGGCGGTTGTCACAATGCTACCAATGACAGTTTATCTTGCAGCCTCGTATAATCAAGATGGTGTTTCGTATGGGTTGGTTTTCTTAGCCATGTCACTATTTATTAATTTTATTACAGCTGAAACGAAAATTGCAGCGAAAGAAATTGGTTTGTTTGTACTATTATGTGGTATTTTAGCTACTTGTAAATTACCTTATGTGATGCTAGCGGGGATTTTGATTTTTATCAAACCGAGTCAATACAAAAATAGAAAAACGTATTTCATAGCTTTAGGAGCGGTAATTATAGCAGCAATGATAGCCTTGCTTTGGTATTATTACTATACGACATTTACGCCAGCAAACAGGATTCCAGAAAAAGATCCGACGGAACAACTTAAATTTATGGTACACAATGTCCCAACAGCAATCAAGCTAATGTTTTCTGGAATAGTTGATTCAATTAGTAAGTATCTTGAATTGTTTACGTTTGGTTGGTTTTCTTATGGATCACCACATATTGCATTTATGTATTTGGTTTATATAGGTGGACTGTTTGTCTTTTATCCATTAGAGATAAAAGCTAAAAATCACTTGAATTCTTTAGGCACCGCAGTGGTTATGGTAGGGATTATTTTTGCCATTAATTTAAGTCAATACTTGACTTGGACACCTGTGGGACTAGGAACAGTAGAAGGCGTACAAGGACGATATTATATTGGTTTACTAGTTCTACTACCGATCTTTGTGAATAGTTCAAAACTTTTTTATCCTCAAACGGAATTGAGTGAACAAAGAGCGTTAATGAAAAAGTCAGAATATGCACAGAACATTTGGGTTTTATCTATAGCAACGTATTTCTTATTGACAATGATATTACTCACTTTAGGAAATTATTATAAAGGCTAATTATAAAGGAGTAAGATGAATTGAAAATATTATTAATTATTCCAGCGTACAATGAAGAAGAGAATATTTTGAGCACAATTAAATCTATTGAAGAGTTTAAGAAAAACAATAACAAAAATTATTCTTATACGATTGATTATGTTGTGATCAACGATGGCTCGACAGATAAAACACAAGCAATTTTAGATGACAATCAAATTAATTCAGTTCATTTAGTTATGAACTTAGGAATTGGTGGGGCTGTTCAAACTGGATATAGATATGCAAAGGAAAATGACTACGATATTGCAGTTCAATTTGATGGTGATGGGCAGCATGATATCAATAGTTTAGATTATGTTGTACAGCCGATTTTGAAAAAAGAAGCTGATTTTGTGATTGGTTCAAGGTTTTTACCAGATGAAAAAGCTGATTTTCAAACGACGTTTATGCGACGTGTTGGGATCAAGATCCTTTCTTTTTTAATTTATCTATCCTCTAGAAAAAAAATCTATGATGTGACTTCTGGATACAGAGCTTGTAATAAAGAAATCATTGCTTATTTTTCAAAAAAATATCCGACAAGCTATCCAGAACCAGAATCGACGGTGCATTTATTGAAAAAGAAATTTAGCATTAAAGAAGTTGCTGTTAATATGATGGAGCGCTCTGGTGGTCAATCTTCAATTCGTTCATTTACTTCGGTTAAATACATGGTTGAAGTAAGCATTGCCATCATTGTTTCAGGTTTTATGAGGGAGGGAGATTAATGAGTCCGATACTAAGAATTGAAATGCTGATTTTCTCGTTGTTCTTTTTTGTGTATATCATTCGATCAATCAACAAGAATATTTTTCTATTGAAAAATGTGATTAGATGGTTGTTTATCTCTGCTGGATTAGTCGTTTTTGCTGTTTTCCCTGGATTGCCAGAATGGCTAGCTACCCAGCTAGGCTTTGAAACAACCTCTAATTTCTTGTTGTTTGCAGCAATTTTAGTGCTGTTGTTTATTGAAATCAAAAATTCAGCGTTGTTGTCAAAACAGCAGAACCAAATAAAATTGTTAATTCAAGAACTCTCAATATTAAAAGCGAAAAAGGAGAAAAAATAATGTTCTTATTCTTAATATATGTCGTTTTATCAACTTCAGGTTTGATTCTAGTTAAATTAGGTTCGCAAGCAAATACGATTCAAATCACGAATGCTGTTTTTTCTTTTTCAATGTCTTTTACAACGATTATCGGGTTTTTATGTTATATGCTTAGTTTTGTTTTATGGATGGTCATCATTAGCAAATCAGAAGTATCTTATATCGTTCCAATGGGCGTTGCTTTTACGAATATTGCTGTTTTAGTAGGATCAAAGTTAATTTTACAAGAACAAGTTTCACTTGGAACAGTGATTGGCACAGGGGTCATTATTTTAGGGATTGTTATTATCCAGTTAGCAAAATAATTTCTTATAAAATCGGCATTTACTCCTTAAATCTTAAGAAAATATTTACATAACTTGAAAAAAGAGTGTATATTCTTTAAACTAGTAATGTTATGCAGCTTATTTTTAGTAGAAATAAAAATGCAATGGAAATAGGAAAGGAACAGAATCAATGATACGAGAAACACTATCTATTTTTAAAAATATTTTTGAAAATAGAAAACTGTTATTACAGTTTTCATTTAATGATTTTAAATCAAAATATGCAGGGTCTGCACTAGGGATTGTCTGGGCTTTCATAACACCGTTAGTGACGGTATTGACTTACTGGTTTGTTTTTTCGCAAATACGACAACAAGGGGCTAACGAAGAATATCCTTTTATCGTATATCTCGTTACAGGGTTGATTCCATGGTTCTTTTTCTCAGACTCATTGTTATCAGCAACAAACGTTTTTAGAGAGTATAGCTATCTTGTAAAAAAAGTAGTGTTTAATGTGCAGATTTTGCCAACATCAAAGATTCTTTCAAACTTATATACACATTTATTTTTTATTATAATTGGTTTTGGTATTACCTCGTTAAGTGGTATTTACCCCACATTACAAAGTTTACAGTTGATTTATTATCTGTTTTGTCTGATTATTTTCTTGACAGGTGTGACCTGGCTTACTTCGTCTACACAACCATTCTTGCCAGATATCATGCAATTTATCAATGTAGCAATGCAAACGATCATGTGGACTCTACCCATTTTATGGCAGCCTTCAGGTTGGATCGAAAAAGTATTGAAATTGAACCCACTGTATTACATTATTCAAGGCTATCGTGATTCATTTACTGGTGGCGCTTGGTTCTGGGAACATTGGCAGTATGGCTTATATTTCTGGGGCTTTACAATCGTTCTTTTATTAATTGGTTCAACTGTATTTAGACGTTTGAAACCACATTTTTCTGATGTCCTATAGCATAGCACGGAGATGAAATTAAATGTGGATTGATAAGCACAAGGAGAGTAAACAATGTCAGATTATGCAATCGATATACAGAATATAACAAAAACATATAATATGTACAAAAAACCTTCTGATCGTTTTAAAGAAGCGCTGAATCCAATGAAAAAAACGTATCATGATCTTTTTTATGCCTTAAAAGATGTCACAATGCAAATTGAAAAAGGGGAAATGATCGGTTTTGTTGGAGAAAATGGTTCTGGTAAATCAACGATCCTTAAAATCATTACGGGTGTTTTGACACCAACTTCTGGTTCAATGATAATAGACGGAAAAATTTCTGCACTATTAGAGTTAGGTTCGGGCTTTAATCCAGAATACTCTGGTTATGAAAATATTTTTCTAAACGGAATGGTTCTTGGTTTTTCCAGAGAAGAAATGGAAGAGCGCGTAGACGATGTCATCAAGTTTGCTGATATTGGGGATCATTTATATCAACCTGTAAAAACCTATTCTAGCGGGATGTTCGTTCGCTTGGCTTTTGCAGTAGCAATCAACGTTGATCCTGATATTTTGATTGTTGATGAGGCTTTAGCAGTTGGAGATTTAGAATTCCAACTGAAATGTATGGAGAAATTTACTGAAATCAAAAATTCTGGTAAGACGATTCTTTTTGTTTCCCATGATGTTAACTCTGTTCGTCGTTTTTGTGACCGGACGTTCTGGTTGAAAAATGGCGAAGTCGTAGAGTATGGTGATACGATGGATGTTACAACAAATTACGAAAACTTTTTGAAGAAAAAATCGATCAAAACAGTTGATCGTGAAAAAACAATTCAAAATGAAGAAACAGTCCCTGATATTATTGAGGTTGATAAAGCGACATTATTAAATTATGCACTGGAACCATTAGAGATCGTTACGCAAGATGAAAAGGTTATTGTTAAATTGGAGTACACTGTTAAAAACGATACAATAAAATCACCAGTTTGTGGGGTAGCGATCAGAACAGTTGATAATAATTATGTGTGTGGACTAAACACATTGCTAGATGGCGTTAAAATACCTTGGAAAAAAGGTAAAAATGTCTTTTACTTGGAATATGGGAAAATGTCTCTATTAACAGGGGAATATTACTTTGATATTGCATTCTTTGAAGAGCACGCCACAGTACCATTGGTCTATAAAACGAAATACCTGAACATGTTTATCAGTGGGCGCTATGCAGGAGAAGGCATTGTCATTTTAGATCATGAATGGAAGGACACTATTGAAGATGAAATATGATTTTGAAATGGAAGTTGATGAGAGTACCAGCGTTGGTAAAATCGTTGCCCAAATTAAAGAGAATAGCCGAGTATTAGAATTCGGACCTGGAAATGGTCGGATGACAAAATATTTGATGGAAGAAAAAAATTGCTATGTAGCAATCGTTGAGCTAGATAAAGAGCTATATGATCACGTTAGCGAGTTTTCTAATGACGGATTCTATGGAAATATCGATGAAGAAGCTTGGACGAAACATTTTGAAGGCCAAACTTTTGATTATATTATTTTTGCGGATGTGTTAGAGCATTTGATGAATCCCAAGAATGCATTGATGAAAGTGAAACCTTTTTTAAGTGCGAAAGGTCAAATTTTGATAACTTTTCCAAATATTGCTCATAACTCTGTTTTGATCGATCTATTCAACAATAAATTAGATTGGCGTGAAACAGGATTACTAGATGCAACACACAAATCCTTCTTCGTTCAAAGCGGTTTTGAAAAACTTTTTGAAGAAATTGGTTTATTTATTGCTAAAGAAGATTTTACGATCAACGAAGTTGGGTATAATGAACTGGAATCTAACTATGAAGACTTGCCGGTGGAAGTTCGTGCTGCATTCAAAGCACGCCCATTTGGGGAAGTCTATCAGTATTTTTATGCACTTTCTGCTGAAGCAATAGAAAATCCGATTCGTACAATACCTGAAAACTCAAGTTTCAGAAAGAATATTCACTTCTTGTATGATTGTGGCGAGGAAGACCAAAAAGAATTCGATGTTCAGCTGAATAATGTATCAGGTGAAAATAAAATCTTTACGATCGATATACCAGAAAATATTAAATTATTGAAAATTTTTCCAAGTTTAACAGGTGTAGTAGTCGATGTAGATTTGACCGTTGATGGAGAGACCATTCAACCTAGTGCAACAAATGCCGTTTACAATAAAGAAGTACGATATTTCTTTTCTGATGATCAAGTGCCTGTTATGGAAATAAGCGACCAAAAAATTGCTGGTAAAACGATGACAATCACAGTTGATTACAAGTACGAAGGCAATTTTTCTGATACGATTCATGGGTTGATCGATTATGTGGTCGCACAGCAAGCAGAAACAAATCAGTCAAAAAATACAGAATTAATGGTGAGTGAAAAACAAATGACAACCTATAAAAAAGTATCAATCAGTAAATTTGATTCACTTGTTTCCCTTAATATTGATGACATCGTTCGTCATGTTGAAGAGAAAAAGACTGTAATTCGTGGCTGGGCGTATTCTAAAGAAGATAAGTTACCAATCAACTTTAAAGTATCCGCTGAATCAGCAGTTGAGTATTCTGTAACAACAGAATACCGTCGAGATGTTATTGATATGTTTGAGCTAAAAGGTGATCAAGAATATGGTTTTGTGATTGAAGTCTTAGATTCAGAAGATCAACCAACCTATATCTTGAATGTTTCTGCAAATAATGGACGGAAATTACAATACCGCTTGGAAAAACCAAATATGATTCAACCAGGCAATAAAATTCAACGAGCAATGCGTTCTGTTCAGACAAGAGGACTTATTGGTTCAATGAAATGGTATTTCAAACGCCAAGAACAACAGGAAACGCCAGTTGATCCATCAGCAATTTTAGAAGAAATCAAAACATTTTCCTTCCAACCTAAAATTTCTGTAGCTGTTCCAGTGTATAATGTTGAAGAGAAATGGTTGGATGCTTGTGTCTCGTCACTTCAAAACCAGTACTATGAAAACTGGGAGTTATGTTTAGCAGATGATGCGTCACCAAGTGACTACATCAAACCATTACTAAAAAAATACGCTGATGCAGATGATCGGATCAAAGTCATCTACCGCGAAGAAAATGGACATATTTCAGAAGCGACAAATTCAGCGTTAACAATCGCAACTGGTGATTATATTGGTTTTATGGATAATGATGATGAATTAGCACCGCAAGCGTTATATGAGGTTGTCAAAGCGTTGAATGAAGATCAGACAATCGATTTTATTTATACGGATGAAGACAAAGTCACTGAGAGTGGTAAACGATTCAACGCATTTTATAAATCAAAATGGAATTCCGAATTGATCTTGAATCACAATTACATTACTCATTTTGTCGTAGTGAAGCGTTCATTACTAGAAAAAACGGGTGGGTTAAAGACTGAATTTAACGGTGCTCAAGACTATGATTTTGTTTTACGTGCGACTGAAAATGCAGAAAATATTGCTCATATTCCAGGTATGATGTATCATTGGCGCGCGATTGAATCTTCAACAGCTTTGAATCCTGAAAGTAAAGGATATGCTTATGTTGCTGGACAACGTGCAGTACAAGCAGCAATGGATCGTCGTAATATTAAAGCAACGGTTGAAATAGCGGAGTTTTATGGTTCATATAAAATCAATTATATCTATGAAACAACACCTAAAGTATCTATCGTGATTACGAATGACACTGCTGATATCAATGATTATTTGAAAAAATTGTTAGAAAAAACCATTTATGAACATTACGATATTGTGTTACCGAAGCAAATGAAAGAAAAAGTTCATTCAACTAGTAATAAACTTGTTTATAGTGATGGACAAAGAAGAGATGAATTAGTTCAAGCAAGTACAGGTGAATACACCATTCTTTTAGATGCGGGTCTAGTACCAACGAAAAGCAATTGGCTAGTTGAGATGATGAATATGATTCAACAACCAACAGCAGGAATTGTCACAGGTCGAATTGTTGACTCTCGTTATCGTATTGAAAATATCGGTATGTCTATCGACACAGAGAAAAAACGATTAGTTTATCCAGAACAAGGTACGCCAGGTAAGAGTTTAGGGTATTATTACCGTATTGCGTTACCAAGAAACGTTCAGGCAGCTTCTGAAAGCTGTATGATCTTCAGAAAAGCTGATTACCTTGCTGTTTCTGGTATCAATGAAGAGTTAGGACAAGACTTTATGGGGGCGGACTTATCCTTGAAAGTTGGGAAACAACTAGATAAAAAAATTGTTTATTGTTCTTATGCAATCTTTAAAGCAGAAGAAAAAAAACAGACGAATGATAAAAAAGGTAATTTTAAATCATTGACTGATAAATGGTCGGAACAAGATTTAATAGATGTTTATAAAAATCCAAGACATCAATAAGATCAGATCTTTCATTATAAGGAACACCATTATTCATGTAACTTTAGCTGCATAGAGATAATGGTCATTGGACCTCTAAATATAAGGAGCGCAAAACATGAGCGATGAGATAAAAATCATTATTGATAGCATCTATCGGGAGAAACAATCCAATAACTTAACGATAACTGGCTGGGCTTTGAATACAAATTCAAAGTCCGCACCAGTTATTTCAATCAACAATCAAGAACAAGTCACATCTTATGATATCAAACGAGTTTTAAGGGAAGATGTTAATCAGATCTATGAGGTAGATACTACAGTGTTAGCTGGATTTGAAATAAAGCTAGAAGGAATCCAAAAGAAAACGAAATTGGAAGTGCTTTTTACTTCAGAGTCTGGCCAATCAAGTAAATCAGAATGGATCGATTTAGCGAAAAAACATCCTTTGATTCCTGGTACTGAAGATAAGCTAGCAAGATTGATGATTAAAGTACATAAAGGTGTCAGCTACTTAAAAAGAAATGGGCTCAAAAGCACGATTCAACGTGTAAAAATCGAAAAAATCAGAAATCAGTCTTCTTATCCAAGTTGGTTAGAAAGAACGGAACACTTTGATTTTGAGCAAATAAAAGCGGAAATCAATGCATTTCAATACCAACCTAAAATTTCGATTGCAATGCCTGTTTATAATGTTGAGGAAAAATGGCTACGTCGCTGTATTGATTCTATTTTGATTCAAGATTATCAAAACTGGGAACTATGTATGGCTGATGACGCTTCTACAGATCCTAAGGTAAAAGAACTTTTGACTGAGTATAGTCAATTGGATGAACGGATCAAGGTTGTTTTTAGACCGTCTAATGGACATATCAGCGAAGCAACAAACTCTGCCTTAGCGTTAGCAACAGGAGAATTTGTAGCGTTACTAGATAATGATGATGAGCTGCCAAGAATTGCATTTTACGAAGTGGTCAAGGCTTTGAACGAAAATGCTGAATTGGATTTGATTTATAGTGATGAAGATAAGATCGATATGGAGGGAAACCGTTCGGATCCTGCCTTTAAGCCAGATTGGTCGCCAGATTTACTATTAGGAACGAACTATATTTCTCATCTTGGTGTTTATCGAACAACGATTCTTAATGAAATTGGCGGTTTTAGAAAAGGCTATGAGGGTTCGCAAGATTATGATCTAGTTCTTCGTTTTACTGAAAAGACAACAAGTGAACGGATCAAACATATTCCGAAAGTTTTATATCACTGGCGTATGTTACCAACATCGACTGCAGTTGATCAATCGTCTAAAGGGTACGCTTTTGAAGCTGGTTTAAGAGCCGTTCAAGATGCTTTAGTTCGTCGTGGCATCAAAGGTCATGCTACACATGGTCGTGCCAATGGTTTGTATGATGTTTATTACGATATTGAATCAGAAGAATTGGTTTCGATTATCATTCCGACTAAAAATGGCTATAAAGATGTTAAACGTTGTGTGACTTCGATCATTGAAAAAACAACGTATAAGAATTATGAAGTCATTATTGCTGATAATGGCAGTACAGATGAAAAAATGAAAGAACTCTACGAGTCATTTAAACAACAACTTAATGAGCGTTTTCAAGTAGTTGTGATCGATATTCCATTTAACTTTTCTAAAATCAATAATATTGCCGCTAAAGAAGCAAATGGAACATATCTGTTGTTCTTAAATAATGATACTGAAGTAATCAATGGTGATTGGCTAAAATTAATGGTTTCATTTGGTCAGCAAGAACGAATTGGTTGTGTGGGAGCAAAATTATTGTATCCAAATAACACGATCCAACATGCAGGCGTGATTTTAGGCTTAGGCGGTATTGCTGGACATGGGCATTATGGTTATCCGCATGGTGACTTAGGTTATTTTGGTAAATTGGCTTTGAATGTTGATTATCTAGCAGTGACAGCTGCATGCCTATTGATGAAAAAACAAGATTTTGAGGCAGTTTCTGGTTTTGATGAAGATTTTACCGTGGCCTTTAATGATGTCGATCTTTGTCTAAAAGTCAAAGCGTTAGGACGCGATAACGTCTGGCTTCATGAAGCTGAGCTTTACCATTTTGAATCTCAAACACGAGGATATGATGATAAAGGCAAAAAGAAAAAACGGTTTGAAAAAGAAAAAGTGATGATGGAAAACAAATGGGCTACTTTAATTGAAGATGATCCGTTTTACAATCCTAATCTGACGAGAGAAATACCTAATTTTTCATATAGAGACTAGCAAAAAAACTAGCTAGTCTTTTGTGATGTTTTGAATGGAGTACGTTATGGAAAGTCGTATACAAAGTCAAGAAAATAGCATGAAAAAAAGAATTTTGAAAAGTCTAGATTGGCTAATTAAGGCACGGTTTATAGTAGCGTTAATTATTTTTATATTAATGTTGCTATTTAAAATTCATGGTAGTTCTATTAATTTGTGGGATCAGTATGTTTCAGATTATAAAGAAGGTGCTGATTCTGGTCTGGTAGTTGGAACGCCAAGACAAATTCGTTCTGATGAGTGGTTAGTTCAAACACCCTATAGCCTATCACAAACACAAACAGGCTTTAAAGCACATAATGAAGTGATTACACTTAATGGACAAGATATGGTGGTAGGTTACAATTCTCCAGCATTTGCGTTTGCTACAATAGCTAAACCATTTACTTGGGGCTATGTACTATTAGGAAAAGAGTATGGACTTTCATGGTACTGGGGCATCAAACTAATTGGTCTAATCTTATTCTCTTTTGAAATGGGTCTGATTTTATCTAGAAGAAATAAGTATATTGCACTGCTAACGAGTTTATGGATACCAATGTCAGCGGCTATACAATGGTGGTTTGTGTCGCCTGTCGGTGATTTGATTTTCTTTATGTTAGGATTTTTAATAGCAATTTATAATTATTTTTATTACCATGAAAATAAACCCAAAAGATTAGGTTTATCTTTGTTAGCTGCTATCTGCGCTTCAGGGTTCATTTTAGTCTTGTATCCTGCATTACAGGTACCTTTTGGTTATTTGATTCTGTTGTTTTTATTAGGTTTCTTTTTAGAATTCAAAGGGAAGCTGAGGTTAGATAAATTCGATGGTTTATTTATAGGCTTGGCTATTTTGATTACTGGTATTTTAGTAGGCGGATCAGTTATATTTTCATGGGATTCAATTTATGCTGTTATGCATACGATCTACCCAGGAAATAGGATCAGTACTGGAGGATCTTTTGATAAAAAAGATATTTTTCTGTTTTTAACAAACTGGAAAATGAGTTTCACAGACGTTAGTTACTCTAACAATTCTGAATTAAGTAGTTTTTATCAGTTCTTTTTTGTGATATTACCACTGGCACCTGTTCTTTTCTATAAAAAAATCAAAGCTAATTTTTACGGATTCTTATTATTTACTTATAGTTGTATTCAATTATTGTGGATTCTTGTTAAGTTTCCGTTGTCAGTTGCTAAAGTAACTCTTTGGTCTTATGTTCCAGAAGAGCGTGCACTACTTTCATTTAGTTTTACTGCAGTTTTGTTAAGCATCTGGTTTATCGCTTATATTTGGGAACACAAAAGAATGAATAAATTTGCCATTGCTGGAATAATAGCACTAAATAGCAGTATTTATTTTTATGCTTTATATAGAGGAAATTTACGATTGTATTTGAGTAAAGTGGAAATTGTTGCTATTTTAGTGATTAGTATACTTGTAATGGCAAGCTTACTTTTCAAGTGGAAAGGTTTATTTTCAATTTTATTTGTAAGTATTATATTGTTTACAGGTTTAACAGTCAATCCAATTGTTAAAGGTGTTGCACCAATTTATGAGAAAAAAATAGGACAGGCAATTACTGAGATTAATGAACGAAATCCTGATCAATTATGGGTGGGAGAACGAATGATGTACAGTTACCTACCAATGTTTGGTGTCCATACATTCAATGGAGTATCATTTACTCCAGATCTGACTATGTGGAAAGTGTTAGATCCAGAAAGAAAACAAGAAAAAATTTATAATAGATATGCACATATCCATGCAGAAATCACAGATGATAAGCCAGAATTAGAATTATTAAATCCAGATGCTTTTGTTGTTCGATTGGATAGTGAAGATATTAAGAAAATTGGAATCAATTATTTAGTTACTTATAAAGAAATTGATGACTTAAAAACTGATACAGTGAGATTTGACAAACTCTATGGGCCGGATAAAGATGGTGCTTATATCTATAAAGCGGTCTATTAGGCTACGTTAATTCACGAATGGAGGTGTAAGATGGAAAAAGTGCTTAATAAAGTCAGTAATGTGATACTAATTGCAACAATAGCTAGTTCTTATCTATTATGGACAGTCGGCCTGAATACAGAAACTATGATGAATTTTTATCAACACTATGAATATACGTTGTTTATCGCTTTGATTCTGATTCTCTTATTACATTTAAAAAAGCTAGATAAAGTCGATTTCGCATTAGGAGGTCTTGGTGCTGCATTGTTTATTTTTTACACTGCGACCTCTTCAATGCGTCATAGTAATCGTTTTATTAATGCCAGTATGTTAGTGATTGTATTGCTAATAATATGCTATAGAAAAACGACATTTGACAAAAGTGATTTTAGGATTTTAGGCGTTACAATCAGTGCATTTTTTTTCGTAACGTTATACAGAATATTTACAGAACTTCCTAAAATTGTTGCACCAAATTCCATTTGGCAGCGTGGCAACGAGTTCGATTCGATTTGGATCAATAGTAACACGATTGGTGCCTCAGTTCTATTCATGGTGATGATGCTATCTATTATTTTGAAACAAGCTTCAAACAAGGCAATAAACTGGTTGATCATTCCTGTTTATGTTGCAGGTGTAGCTGCCATTTGGGTCTGTCAAGCAAAGACAGCCTTTGCGGTGTTGTTACTATTTATCGTGATAGATAATTTGTTTCCAAAACGATTCATTAAAAATAATTGGTTTTGGTTGAGTCTATTTCTGTTGGTATTAGTCGTGTTTCCTTTTATTTTTTACTACTGTGCTAATGTATCAACAATTAAATTTTTTTCTGGTAGAGAAAACATATGGAAAGAATTTTTTGAACTTTGGTTTGTAAATAAGCAGAATGTTTTAATCGGAATGAAACCATATGTATTTCACTGGAAAAACTTAGGCATGCATAATAGCTATTTAAGTATCTTAAATAATCTAGGGGTATTGGGCTATACGCTATTTTCCTTTTTTATTTTTGGTCAGTTCTATTCTATAAGAAAAAATGGTAACTATTCAAAAACCCAAGTTAGTCTGGCGATAGCCTTGTTCTGTGTTTTTGTTCTGTCAACAATGGAGGATATTCTAATATCGTACCATTGGATCCCATTAGCTTTTAGTTTTCTAGGGCTATTGATTCAAAAAAGTAAGCCACCATTAAAACGCGGACAAGAAATTCAGAACAGAAGTAAGAGAAGCAAGCTTTCGTCATAATAGCTGTACCAGATTATGGTTAAGGTGTTTTTTTTTAAGAGATATGATATTATTAGGGATGTAACATTTATGAATAGAAATCTCAGTAGTTTTAAATGAGAAAGGAATAACGTAATGGTAACTAAGAATGAATGGAACAATGCAAAGAGAATAATAATTATTATTTTTGATATTTTAGTATTTCATTTTTCCATTTTTGCAGGATTTTGGATAAAATTTGGAATTGATATTCCACAATATAATTTCGTATCATATGAACGTTCTGTTGTGTATATCACAATTATTTTTGTGTTTCTAAACTTATTATTAGGAACGTATGTGTTTTATAATCGAACGGTGAATGACATTATATTTGTAACAGTGATTGGGCAGGTTCTTACAATCTTATCTATCATGATTGTCGGATTTGTAGGTCGTTGGTTTACATTTCCACGATCAGTATTGATCTATTCGTTTATAGTTGGAATGATTTTATTAAGTTTATATAGAATGTTTATCTATTATGTCTATTTACGTATCAGTGAAGAAAAACGGGTAGTAATTATTGGTACAGCTAAGAGTACAATTTCTGCAACTGCTAATTTTTTAACTCATAAAAATAAAAAGCATAAAGTCGTTGATGTTATTCAAGCTAATTATTTTGAAAATTTAAAACAAATCTTAGACAAGGTTGATATTGTATATATTGCAAGCCAGATTGATGAAAAAGAGAAGCTGGATATCTATGAACTAGTTATTGGGCAGGAAAAGAAACTATTTTTAAACACAAGCTTTGAAAATCTTGTTATGTTAAAGCCCAATATGATGAATTTTGAAGATGAAAGTATTATTGAAATTTCTGATTTTAAAATTAAACCAGAGTATGATTTTATAAAACGCCTATTTGATATTGTGGTAGCGTTACTCTTATTAGTAGTAACATCACCGATTATTTTAATTACAGCAATTGTTGTAAAATTAACTTCTGCAGGTCCTGTAATTTATAAGCAAACAAGAATTACTTTAGGGCAAAAAGAATTTTCTATTTTAAAATTTAGGACCATGTCTGCGACAGCAGAAGCTAAGACAGGTCCAGTTCTATCTTCCAGCAATGATAGCCGGGTTACTACCGTAGGCAAATATTTAAGAGCACTCAGAATCGATGAGCTTCCTCAATTATTCAATGTGTTGAAAGGCGACATGTCCATCGTAGGGCCTCGCCCAGAACGCCCCTTTTTTGTAGATCAGTTTAATATGGAAAATAAACACTATTACTTAAGACATAATGTGCGAGCGGGTATTACTGGCTATGCACAAGTTTATGGGAAATATGCGTCTGACTATAATAGTAAGTTGAACTTTGATTTGCTTTATATTAAAAACTATTCGGTGTTATTAGACATGAAGATATTACTACAAACAATTAAGATTCTTTTTGATAAGATTTCTTCAAAGGGTGTTGATGAGGAAGAACAAAGAGAAATTGAGAAAAATCTATTTTCTAAAAATGACATAAAGGTTTGGAATTAACTTGGGACGCGGAGCATAATAAATTATAATGTATGGATAGATTTGTTTTTTTGAATCTATCCATATTTCTAAGTTAAGTGGAGGAAAAAAATGAGTATAGTACATAATAATTCAGAAAAAAAAAACAAAGTACGAGTTTTGATTTTTGGAATGAGTAACCTCTTGGGTGGCGTTGAAACATATATGTTTAATTATTATAATCACTTAGATCTTTCAAAAATACAAGTCGATTTTGTAACAATGTATCCAACAATGTATTTTGAAAAAGAAGTTGAAGCAAAAGGTGCCAAAGTATATCATGTGACGGAAGTGAAAAAAAATCCGCAAAAATTTATTTCGGAAGTTAAAACTATTTTGTCAGATGAGCAATACGATATCGTTCATGTGAATATGCTTTCAGCGGCTAATATATTGCCTGTGACAATCGCAAAAAAAATGGGCGTAAAAAAAATATTTGTTCATTCACATAATGCCAATACACCTAATGGTTTATTGAGAAAAGCAATGCATCAATGGAATAAAAGAAAAATAGTAAGATTAGCAACTGACTATTTAGCATGTTCAAAAAAAGCCGGTACATGGCTATTTGGAGAAGAATTGGCAGATCAAATAATAATTATTCCCAATGGAGTGGAGATCGAACAATACAAGTTTGATGCTCAGATTCGAACTGAGGTTAGAAAAGAATTGGGACTTGCTGAAGATCAATTAGTGATTGGTCATGTAGGTGCTTTTAGGGAACAAAAAAATCATGATTTTCTCATTGATATTTTTGCTACACTCCATAAAAAAAATCCAGATGCTGTGCTAGTCTTAGTTGGTCAAGGGGAACTTCAAGCAAAAATTCAAAGCAAAGTGACTCAGCTACATTTAGAAAATAATATCAAATTTTTGGGTGTCAGACAAGACTCTAATCGGATTTACCAAGCAATGGATATTTTTGTCTTACCTTCACTATTCGAAGGACTTCCTGTCGTTGGCGTTGAAGCACAAGCAGCAGGGTTACCACTTATCATATCTGACCAGGTAACAAGAGAGTTGGCAATAACAGAGAATTGCCAGTTTCTGCCAATCGATGACCCCGAAAAATGGGCGGAGGCTATCTTAGCAACTAAAATTGCTAATCGAGATATATCTGAAGATTTTTCAAAAAATGGCTACGATATTAATATAGCAAGCAAGAGTTTAAATAATTTATATTGCATAACAAAATAATGAACGTGGTGAGATGATAACGTGAAAAACGAAAAAATTAGTGTTCTTATGTCCATTTATAAGAATGAAAGCCCCCAATATTTTAAAGAAGCAATGGCGAGTATTTTTAAACAGACAGTGCAACCAGAAGAAATATTATTAGTAGAAGATGGGCCATTAACAGACGAGCTGAATATAATGATTTCTGAAATAAAAGCCAAAGTTGGTAAACAATTGACCTTACTTCCTTTGGAAAAAAATGTTGGTTTAGGCAAAGCTTTAGCTTTAGGTGTAAAGGCCTGCCGCAATAATCTAATTGCACGGATGGATTGTGATGATATAATGGTATCAAATCGCCTAGAAGTGCAATATGAAGAAATGAAGCAAGATCCTTCATTAGCGATTATAGGGTCTAACATCACTGAATTTTATGATACAATTGATAATGTTTTGGGGTATAAAAAAATGCCTGCAACAAACGAAGCAATCCGAGAGTTTTCTAAAAAAAGAAATCCATTTAATCATATGACCGTTATGTTTAGAAAAGAATTTGTGATGAATGTAGGTAATTATCTGCCTTTGAAGGGGTTTGAAGATTATTATTTATGGGTGCGTCTATTAAAAAATGGCTATACTGCTAAAAATATCCAAAAAGATTTAGTCTATGCTAGAACTGGGCTAGAAATGTATGCTCGGAGAGGTGGATTGAGTTACTTGGTGCCAGGACTAAAGGCACGAAAAAAAATTTACCAAGAAGGGTTAGGCAGTTTTAAAGATTATTTGTTTGTTTCCACGGTTCACGTATGTGTTAGTTTATTGCCTAATAAGTTGCGTGGAAAATTTTATGAGAAAAAATTGCGTAATTGATTGGTTAGAAGAAAATAGAATCATAGAGATTATTTGTGTAGAAGGAGAAAAAAATGGAAGACAACTTATTTGTAATGGAAGGCCTTGATTTTTTTAAAAGAAACTGGAAAAAGTATATATTTGGATTTATTCTTAGTTTAATATTGATTTTTGGATTATTTTACTATGGGATGCGTTCTAGTCAGAATGAAAAAAGCCTAAATCAGGATAAAAATTATACTTTTTCATTTATCTTAGAGAATAAGGATGGCTACATTTTCTCGAAAAATGAAATGATTAAAGAAATTTTTGCAAGCGAGTATGTAAAATCACATAGTGAATCTAGTCCAGAAGATGTTATTGAGGCAGTCACTGTTACGTATACCGATAATAACGGGAAAATGGTTGTTGAAACCCCGAATAAAGCAATTGCAGAGTCATTCTACACATTCCTTGAAGAGGCAAGTTCACGATTTTTTATTGATAAAAGAGCATATGTACTATCAGAAAAGGTTGAAATGAGTAAAGAAAAAGTTTTTGAAGGAATTAGTAAGAAGAAAATTATTCTTTATGGCTTGCTATTAGTAATTTTTACCTTTGTGTTCGGGACAATTCTTGCAAGTGTCTCTGAAAAAAGAAACAAAAAGATTTCTCAAAAGTTTACACTAAAAGACAGTGATGAAATTATTGATGTAACGATTCTTAGAAAAGAATCGAATGAAGAAATTCAAACGAAATTGACGAATCTGATTAATAATCCACCAGTGAATAAGATTGTTGTAATGAAAGACCAAACATATTTAGATGCTGGTAAGTTAAATGATTCAGTATATGTAACTGATAGCTTAGATAAAATTGAAACATTAACATTTGTACCTGAATTAGTCATCATTATTTGTGAGAAAAATTCAACTGAAAAAATATGGTTTGGTTATCAAAAAGAATTAGCAAAAAATTATTCTGATAAAGTAAACTGTATTTATATCTAAATGGAGTGAAGAAATGATACCTTATATATTATTATTTGTCAGCCTGATTGTCCTTTCACTCCTCGAGTTTTTTAGTAAGAAGAGAGTTTTTTTCATTATTGCAATGATAGAAATCATTTTATTTGCGGGTTTAAGATATGAGACTGGCTATGATTACTTATCATATAAAGCATTTTTTGAAAGAGTTAAGAGTTTTGGGGATATCATATCAGGTGGGATTGATGCTGAACCTGGTTACTTATTGACTAATTATATTGTAAAAATGTTTGGAATGGATTTTTCGGCTTTTATTTTAATCTATTCAGTTGTGACCTTAGCGTTATTAGGTTGGTTTGTTTACAAAAATGTGAGTTATCCAACAATGATTATCGTGTATTATGTCTCTCGTTTCTATTTTGTTAGGGACATGGGCCAAATAAGAGCATCACTAGTCGCAATTGTTTTTCTTTATTGTTTACCGGCGATTAAAGAAAAAAATCTTCCCAAAGTAGTTCTATTTTCACTTCTGGGAGCCTGTTTCCATATTGTTGCTTTGTTTATTATACCAGCTTACTTTTTTGTATGGATCATAAAAAAACTAACATTGCAAAAAGTGTTTATTTTGACAATGATTTCAGCTTTGATAGGTGTGTTGTTCTTTTTCCCAGATCTATTTTTATGGGCGATTCCTTCAAGGTATGCGGGGTATTTTGCAGGTAAGTATATCACTGGAAAGTGGATATTTAATCCGATATTCATCATGCAGATGGGAATTACGATTGCCTCAATACTCTTTATTAAAGGGAAAAATAAAGAGTACAATGAGAGTTTAAACATATTATTAAGTTTGTATTTTTTATCTACATTATTTTTGATTATTTTCGGTCCCTTAGCAACTGTGGGTGGAAGAATCGGTACGATTTTTGCAACAGCTGAAATTTTGTTAGTCCCTCAATTGTTTCGATATGTATTCAAAAATCAATATCTTAATTTAGTTTGTTACTATATATTTTGTGCAGTTGTTTTTTACTTAATATTTATTTTGTCAAATACGTATCAAGATTTTATTCCGTATCAAACGGTGTTCTCTGTTTCATAAAAAGAAAGGAAGCAATTATGATTAAAAAAACAAATGGCAAGTATTTAAAAAGCGGCATTGTCTTATTTTCACTTGCACTATTAGCAAATGTTGGATTTATGACTGAAAATCAACGAGTGTTTGCAGAAGAGACTGAAAATACTGGCGATAACAGAATAAGTGAGACTAGTTCATCTAGTCATGCTGAACAATCCGCTCAGACGACTTCTGAGTCTGAGACGAATAACTCTACTTCAGAGACTATTATGGAAGTACCAGAAAATAAAATTACAGAAGAAAATAATAAAGAACTAGGGAACGCATCGAAACAAGAAGAAGGGGAGTACTTATTTAACCCGAATGATCGATCTGATTTAGCTATTACAGCACGCGCTGCTGGTGAAACACGTTCACTAATATCAGCAACTGAAAATAATCGCCCTGCTAAAGATTTTGTGGATATTTCGTCTCATAATGGAGCACTTTCCGTGGATAATTTTAACGAAATGAAAAAATATGGCGTTAAAGGTGTTGTTGTAAAATTAACAGAGTATACAACATACTTGAATCCTTTGGCAAAAGGACAAATTGAAAATGCACAACGTGCGGGATTGATTGTCTCTGTCTATCATTATAGTTGGTTTACAACAAAAGCAGGAGCTGAGCAAGAGGCGATATATTTTGCCCAAAAGGCAAATGAGCTAGGACTACCTAAAAATACATTGCTAATAAATGATGCTGAACAGACGGAAATGACAGCTGGGAATGTCACTGAAAATTCTCTTGCATTTCAAAAGAAACTAAATAACTTAGGTTATTCTCGCGTAGCACACTATTCAATGTTTGATTGGTTTAACCGTAAAATACTGGATGAAGATAAATTGGGATCTGGAAACAGTTGGGTTGCAAGCTACCCCTATAACCCTTTAGCAACAAATCTATTACATACCGGAAATGCTGCTTGGCAATGGAGTTCTGAGCTGACATTTCCTGGAGTTCCTGGAAGGTTTGACATAAATGTATCTTATAATAATTTATTCTTACAAGCGACAGGAGATAATGGTATTAACTTAGCTAATTATCATACATCTGCACCGCTACAAGTGTATACAACTGATAATCTTTGGTATTATAATGATATTAATGAATTTTCTGTGGCAACTCAAGCAGAAAAATTGCCTAAAGATACAATTTTAAATATAAACTCAATCGAGTATAGCAACAGCGGTTATCCTAGACTTGTCACAGACAAAGGCTATGTTTCCGCAAATAAAATGTACACTTCACCAACTATTAGCAATTTATCCAGTTATATTACTGACTTAGGGAAAGTCGTAGCATTAGGAAATATCTGGTATTACAATGATAAAGATAACTTTACGCAACAGACACAAGCAGGTCAAATTACTAAAAATACTGTTTTTGATGTTATAGGGATTGTTTTCAGTAAAACAGGTTACCCAAGGTTAGTTACAGATAAAGGCTATGTCTCTGCTAACAAAGCTTATGTCAATCAACTTGTAGCAAACTATTCTGATTATCTGATGACCACAGGAAAAGTTGCAACAACAACAAGTACTTGGCATTATAACAATAAAGATAGTTTTACCCAACAGTCACAAGTAGAGCAAATAGCGAAAAATACTGTTTTAACGGTAAAAGATATTGCCTATAGTGCAAGTGGTTATCCAAGATTAGTGACAGACAAAGGGTATGTTTCCGCAAATAAAGGATTTGTAACACCAATCGTTAATAACCATGCTGATTATTATTTGAAGACAGGAAAATTTTTGACGTCTCAAAACATTTGGTATTACAATGATAAGGATCTTTTTTCAGTTGAAACACAAGCTGAGCCTTTGCCAAAAGAGACAATGATTGAAGTCAAGGATATTGTATATAGTGCAACAGGCTACCCAAGATTAGTAACAGACAAAGGATATGTTTCCGCAAATAAAGGGTATCTTTCAGAGGCAATCAGTAATTTAAACAGCTATATTACTGAGCCGATGAAGGTTGTTACTAAGGAAAGTATTTGGTACTACAATAGCAAAGATGAGTTTTCAAGTAAAACACAGGCTGAGAAATTAGCTAAAGACACATTACTAGATGTGAAAGCTATCGTTTATAGTGCAACAGGCTATCCAAGATTAGTTACAAATAAAGGGTATGTTTCTGCTAATAAAGCTTACGTTACTCCAGCAATTGGTAATATCGATAGCTACATTACTAAGCCAGGAAAAGTAAGAGCTAAAGCTAATATCTGGCATTATAATAATAAAGACAACTTTGCAGTTGAGACACAAGTACAACAAATTACTAAAGGAACGACCTTCACAGTTAAAGGAATCGCCTATAGTGCAACTGGCTATCCAAGACTGGTAACAGATAAGGGATATGTTTCAGCAAATAAAACATATGTAGAAGAAATAAAATAAATAATTGAACCATCAAAAAATCAAGACAAGTTGGTGTATCTAAGTGAAGAAAGTATTGAGTAATATATTTTTTACGGCTATGTATCAAGTAGTAATACTGATTGTTCCATTAGTGACGATGCCGTATGTATCAAGAATATTCGGAACAGAATTGCTTGGTATTAATTCATTTGTTATTTCAATTATTGGTTTTTTGAACATGATTATTTTAATGGGCATGAGTCAATTAGGAACAAGAGAGATTGCCAAAGCCGACAAAAAAGATCGTGGATCAGTTTTCTTTCAGTTGTGGTTTATTCAATTAGCAAGTGGCTTGATTGTCACAAGCCTTTATCTACTAATTGTTTCGTTTTTTGTTGGTAATAAAGGTGTGTACTATATTCAAATTCCTTATTTGATTGCATATGTTCTAGATATCTCCTGGTATTTTCTTGGAATTGGTGAAGTAAAAAAAGTGATTGTAAGAAACACAATTGTGAAATTTGGTTCCCTGATTTTGGTTTTCCTTATAGTAAAGAGCAGTTCAGATTTGCTACTATACATGGGGATAAACAGTATTAGCACATTTTTAGCAAATATCTTTTTTTGGATTAGTTTACTCAAGGAATTTAAAGCGTATGGAAAAATTAAAAAGTCATTTTCTGTTCCCTATTTGAAGCAGGCGTTGTTTTTACTTATTCCGTTATTTGCGATTCAAGTGTATAATACGTTTGATAAGACGTTAGTTGGATTACTATCAACAAAAACAGAGCTTTCTTTCTATGATCAATCTCAGAAAATTGTTCGAATTGTGTTGTCAATTGTTACCTCAATCAGTTTAGTTATGATGCCTTTAATGGCTAAAGTAGATACAGGTGACAGCGAGGATAGTTCAAAACTACAGCTGTTATTGAAAAAATCAGTTGAATATACAACGTTGATTTCCTTATTATTAACTGTTTTATTAATGTGTAATTCACGTGATTTCGTTCGATGGTTTTTTGGAAATGAATTTGTTCCGATGACCTATAATATGATTTTTGTTAGTTTGATCATTGCACCAAATGCTTTTGGTGGAGTTTTAGCCAATCAGTTTACTTTAGCAAAAGGATTGCTGAAGCATTATTCTATTCCATTTATCGCAGGCGCAATAATTGATGTCATATTAAACCTTATATTGGTACCAAGATGGGGGGCAGATGGTGGGACTATTGCATTGATCGTTACGGAATTTTGTGTTTGTATCTTTAGGGTCTATGTCATTCGTAAATGGTTGGACCTCAAAGATATTTGCTCTGAATTTTTTAAATATACGATTATATTTGTTTTAATTTTAGTTTTGGGATTTTTAATTCCTAACTTTGTAGCATCTTTATTCTTGAATATGGTTATACGTTCAAGTATAGTGTTTGTTGTATTTCTTATTTTGATTTTTCTTTTTCAAACCAACATCTCAAAAGACTTCACCGCTCTTTTAAATAAAGTGAAAAAGAAAACGTAACTAGACATATTTTGGAGGGCTTCTTTTGAAATCAGATAATATTGTAAAACAACTACAAAAAAAAGAATTAGAAATATTGAAATTTGTGGATAATTTTTGCCAAACTAAAGATATTCCATATTTTTTATCAGCTGGAACGTTACTAGGAGCGATTCGTCACAAAGGTTTTATTCCATGGGATGATGACATTGATTTAGGTATGACAAGAGAAAATTATGAACGGTTTATTCAATTGGTTCCTGAGGCTTTAAAGGATACTGATTATATGCTTCAAACTTATAAAACGGATGTTGGTTATCCGTTACCGTTTTTAAAAATCATTAATTTAAAGACAACTTTAGTTGAATCTAATGCTAAAGACGGTAATGCTAAAAATGGTGTTTTTATTGATATTTTCCCATTTGATGTTGTACCGGATAATAAAGCTTTAAGATGGCTGCAGATAAAAAAATGTAAGCTTTTGACATTTGTTATTCACACTAAAATGAATTACTATACGCGTGCTCAAACACCAGTAGGTGGAATGATATATAAAGTGTTAAATTTTTTCTGGGGTAGATATTCTGTAAGAGAACTTCTTGATAAAAGGCAGAATGAAATTGAAAAATATAATCAGTCAAATAATCACAATATGTCTATAGTAACTGCTACGACGGAATTTAGAACAGAAACATTAAGCAAGACGGAAATCAATGATGTAATCAGAATTCCCTTTGAGGACGGTATGTTTTTAGCAAATTCAAATTATGAACGAATGCTGGAACAATCTTATGGAGATTATATGGAATTTCCTCCTGTGGAAGAACGTGGAACAAAACATGACATTGTTTATTTAAAATTGGATGATTTCGAGTTTGGAGATCCAACATATAAAAAGAAAAAATAGTAGAGTCTGACAAAGGTCACAGGAGGGATAAACATGCAAGGTCTTATTTTAGCAGCTGGTTTAGGAAGCAGAATGAAAGAGTTCACTAAAAGTACCACTAAAAGTATGGTTGAAGTTAATGGGAAGTCATTAATAGAACGGATGTTACGCCAATTAGATAATCTTAATTTAGAAAGAATTGTGATCGTCGATGGCTATAAATATGATGTTATGGAGGACTATGTTAAAGAAATCCAAATCAAGACACCAGTACTATTTGTAACGAACCATGATTACGATAAAACAAATAATATTTATTCTGTCTTTATGGCTAAAGAATTAATGTGTCAAGAAGATACTATTTTACTAGAATCAGATTTGATTTTTGCAGATCAATTACTTGATGAGGTCATGGCTTCTGATTATAAAAATCTAGCCGTTGTCTCGAAGTTTGAATCTTGGATGGACGGTACAGTTGTAAAAATTGATGGAGATAAAAATATTATTGATTTTATTGATAAGAAGCGATTTAATTTTAATGAAACGAGTAGTTATTATAAAACTGTTAATATTTATAAATTTAGCAAAGAATTTTCAAAATCTATCTACTTTCCATTTCTAGAAGCTCAAATGAGTGCTTTTGGTAAGAATGAATATTATGAAACTACATTGAAAACAATTACACAATTTGATGCTAGTTTAGTTAAGGCATTGGATATTGAAGATATTCCTTGGTATGAAATTGATGATCTGCAAGATTTAGATGTTGCCAGTTCCCTCTTTAATACAACACCGTCAAAAAAATTAGATGCATTTCAAAAAAGATATGGCGGCTATTGGAGATATCCAAAAGTAATTGATTTTTGCTATCTCGTTAATCCATTTTATCCCCCTAAGCGAATGGTTGATGAAATGAAATCGAATATGGAACGCTTGATTATTGATTATCCTTCTGGTCTTCAAGTGAATTCTTCCTTAGTAGCAAAATACTATAATGTACCTGAAAAGCATGTAGTTGTGGGAAATGGTGCAGCAGAATTAATTAAATCATTGATGGAAAAGAATGCTGGGAAATATGGGATTATTGCGCCAACTTTTGAAGAATACCCAAACCGTGTTAGTAAAGAACAAATTGTAAAATACTATCCTACAAATAAAGATTTCCAATACACAGCTAAAGATATCATGGCGTTCTATTCAGAAAATGATATTGATTATTTGGTTTTAATAAACCCAGATAACCCCACTGGAAATTATATTCCAAAACCAGATGTTATAGGTTTATTAGAATGGGCAAAAGTACGCGGAATTACTATAATTTTAGATGAATCCTTTAATGATTTTGTTGATTTTGAAGAAGTTCCTTCTCTAATCAATCGTGAGACATTAATAGCACATCCTAATTTAATTATTATTAAAAGTATTTCCAAATCATTTGGGGTTCCAGGAGTACGTTTAGGCTTTTTAATGACCAGTGATGAATCATTGATCAGCTATATTAAATCAGATGTTTCAATTTGGAATATCAACTCATTTGGAGAATTCTTCCTCCAAATTTTTGAAAAATATAAAAAAGACTACTTGTCAGCTTTAGATTTATTTTATAAAATTCGTAAAGATTTTAGTTCTGCAATGGCCCAAGTATCTGATTTTGAGGTAATCGAGTCACAATCAAATTATTTCACTTGTCGTCTTACTGGTGATATAAGTGCACGGGAATTAGCCACAATACTATTGGATCAGGACAAAATCTTTATTAAGGACTTGTCTGGAAAAGATGGTTTTGAGGGTGAGTACGTAAGAATTGCAGTGAAAAAAAGTGATGAAAATGAAAAAATTGTTGAAGCCTTGAAACGAATATTGAATCGCTAGAAAGTGGATTTACAAAGGAGAACGAACATTATGGTTTTATTGTTACCTATGGAAACTAGTTATTTAAATACTAGTGGACATATTTACGACTCAGAATTCCTCAATTTAGTACAGTTATCTGATGGCAGTGTTAAATTTGATGAACGAACTTTATTTTTAAATCAAGAAGAGAAAGACTTTTTGAATGCGCAAAAAATAGTTGAGCTCTCTAATAGTATTGTTGTTTTTAAAAACAAAGGAAAATGGGGATTGATCGCCAATCTTCCAAAAGAGGAGTATATTAAAGGCAACGTTAAAAGTCATGAATTAGTTCTTCCTTCTACAGTCCAAGGAATGCTTAGTAATTTTCACGGATATAACGGTGAAGCAGCTCCTGTTTTACTAGGACACGAAAGTTCAATTGATTTAGAAGACTTTGTCAGGGAAAATGACCCAGATAAGCAACATATCATCAAGGACTATTACTTGTATATTTATCAAGGAGAAAAAGCTGAGAGATTGCTTTCTTTATATAAAAACTTAGAGAGACTCTTTATTGGTGATGGCCATCACAGGCTTTATACGACCTCTTTATCAAATTTCAAACAAACTGTTTTTGCTTGTATCATGAGCTTTGACTATTTAGATATTTTACCGATACATCGTTTATTGGAAAATGTGACAGACGAGATGTATATCCACGCTTTAAAATTTTTAGGTAAAAAGTTTGAATTAGAGAAGGTCACAGATGATTCAGATTTACCCAAAGGTTATGTTAAAATGTCACGAGGAAATGATCACTACCTGATTCGTTTAATTGATTTAGCTTCGGATGCTTTTTGGAATAATGATATTTATCGATTGAATACTCAAATCATTTCCCAAGCCTTTCGGAGTTTTGATCAAGGTGAAATCCAATATATATCAGAAGAAATGTTGAAAAATAACAAGTCATTTTCTGATGAAGATGTCATCTTAGAAACGCATGCACTTTCTAAAAAAGAATTCATTGAGGCTGCAAAAAATGATACAGTCTTGCCACCAAAATCAACTTGGGTTTATCCAAAGTTTCCATCTTTTTTACTTATGAATAAATATCAATAATTTTGGAGGTGAAAACATGAAAATTTGTATTGTTGGTTTTGGAAATATTGGAAGTGCAATAGCTGGAAGGCTTTCCTTAAGTGGACATGATGTTCGAGTCTTTACATCGACAGAATTAGGACAGGATTGTCCATTTACGCTAAAGGAAATGGATTCAACTGATGAGAGACAAACTACTATTGCTCTTGTTACAAATGATCTAGAAACTGCAGTGGCGGATATTGATATGCTTATTGTAACGTACCCATCTTTTATGTTGGAAGCTTTTGCAAAAAAAGTTGAGCCTTTTTTGATCAAACCGATATTTTTTGGTATTGTCCCAGGAAGTGGTGGGGCCGAATATATAACGAAAAAAATATTTACGCAAAAACATGTGATTTTCGGATTAGATAGAGTCCCTTACATTGCTCGCTTGATCGAAAAAAATCATTCAGTTGAGTTTTCAAAAAAAGCTTCAGTAAATGTTGCCGCGATTCCTAAAAAAGAAACTGCAGTGGTTGCAAGAATGCTTGAAGAACTTTTACGATTACCCATTTATCAGTTGCAAAATTTTTTAGAAGTCTCATTAACCCCTTCAAATGCCATTTTGCATACTTCCAGAATCTACAGTATGTTTAAGGACTACGCTACAGGTGTTACTTATCCTAAAATCCCTTATTTTTACAGAGATTGGACATTGGATTCGTCTGAAAGTTTGATTGCTTTAGATCAGGAATTGAAAAATATTATTTTAAAAATGCCAGAACTTGATTTATCGGAAATTAAAACGATTCGTGAACATTATGAATCACCAACTGCTAAAGCGATGACAGATAAAATAAAGAGTATTTCATCTTTTAAAAATATTATTTCGCCTATGAAACAACTTTCTGATCAAACGTTTGTTCCAGATTTCACTTCAAGATATTTTACTGAGGATCTTCCGTTTGGGTTACTTATTATTAAAGGTTTCGGTTTGATTACCGAAGTAGAAACCCCAGAAGCTGATAGAATTATTTTATGGAGTCAAAAGTGGTTAAATAAAGAATATCTAACGAATGAAGGAAAACCTGGTCAGGACTTTTTGGTGTCAGGAGTCCCTCAGGCATATGGAATTAAAACATTGGAAGATGTCTACCATTTTTATCAATCTTGATGGTGAAAAAAATAATGGAGTAAATGAGTGGGAATGGAAGTGTTATTATGAGTAAGATACTTATTACCGGAGGTGCTGGATTCATTGGATCTACGCTTGCGAATTATTACAGTAAAAACCATAGTGTTGTTGTTGTTGATGACTTGTCTATGGGAAAACAAGAAAACTTAATTGAATCAAAAAATATTACTTTTATTCAGGGTAGTGTTACAGATAGAAACTTAATGTCACAATTATTGGAAAAACAACAGTTTGATTACATTTTCCACTTAGCAGCTATAGCGAGTGTAGCTGATTCGGTTCAAAGACCAGTTGAAACACATCTTGTAAATTTTGATAGTGTATTCTATCTCTTGGAATTAGTAAAAAAACAGTCAGGTCTGAAACGTTTATTATTTTCCTCATCTGCAGCTGTTTATGGAGATGAACCAACTTTACCAAAACAAGAAGAGTCTGTTATTAGACCCTTAACTCCATATGCTATTGATAAATTTTCAGCTGAAAAATATGTAGTTGATTACTGTCATCTTTATGGTGTACCAACAAGTGCCGTTAGATTTTTTAATGTATATGGTCCAAATCAAAATCCTAATTCTCCATACTCTGGAGTTATTTCAATTGTGATGGATTGTTATAAACAACTTTCAAAAAATAAAAATACTTTTTTTACAATGTTTGGCGATGGGAACCAGTCAAGAGACTTTATATATATTGATGATGTTATTAAAGCATTAGATTTGATTGTGAACTCAAAAGAAACTTTAGGACAGGTATATAATGTTGGAACTGGAAACAGTGTCACTTTGAATGAATTGATTCATACAATTGGGAAATTATTAGATAAAGACTTACCTGTCAACTATGAAAGTGAACGTGAGGGAGATATCCGTGAATCTCTAGCGGATATATCCAAAATTAAAGGAATTGGTTTTGAACCTAAATTTGATATTAAGGAAGGACTTCGAAATTATATTAAGCATGAACTAAATTTAGATTGAAAATTTTTTAGTTAATGGGAAACTAAGTGATGTTGAAAATAGTTCATTTTTGAACTATTTTTTCATAATATCGATTTAGTTTTAAAATAAATTTAATCGTATCATTTCTTTGGCTATGATTTACATACATTTATTAAGTACCCTAACTGCTTTCGTAATAAGTATCAAGTAGAAATAGAAGGAGTATATTTATGGATTTTAAAAATATGCAAATGAAAGAGAAATATAAGATTAATAGGTTTATCAATTTTATCCCTGTATCGTTAGTTATCCTTAATTTTATCACAGTAATTTTTAGCTTTCGAACTAACCCGTTTTCTCGTCTGTTAAATGGTCATGATTCTTCAATGTTTATATATTTTGGAAGAGGAATTAGTGATGGGCTCATTCCTTATAACGATATGTTTGATCATAAAGGAATATTGTTATTTATATTTCAATATGTTGGAATTTTACTAGGTTTCGGTGACCATTCATTAGGTATTTGGATTTTGGAATGTGTATTTTATGCACTATCATTGATATTTTTTTATAAATTGCTAATGTATTTTACTAAAGATAGATTAGTATCAAGTATTACAATTGTTTTGTTTACAGGAATCATTTTGTCATCATTTGATTTTGGAAATTATTCTGAAGAATTTGCATTACCTTTTATTACAATTGCACTATATCTTTTCGTTAGAATTTGGTTAGAAAATCCGACTAATTCGTGGTATCTTTTTTTTACGGGAATTTGTGGCGGAATCACATTCTTTATTCGACCTAATATGATTGCATTATGGATAGTTTTCTGTTTATTGTTAGGAATAAAAAGCCTTCTCAAGAAAGATTATTTAGTTTTACATAAGCAAATTTTATACGTTTTTATAGGAGGTATGGTTATTTGCCTATTAGTTTTAGGCTATAGTATAATAAATGGTAATTTAAAACAAATGATTTACCAAACGTTTATATTAAATGTTCAATATTCATCATCTTCCTTTTCTGAAAAGTTACTTACAGCAAAATCATTTTTTCAATTTATGACAGATTATGGAGTTGTAGCATTCATTCTTCCTTTTCTTATACTTTTGGTTGTTAATCCTAGTAAAATACCCAAAAAAATTCGTGTGTTTCATGTGATTTTACTTATCTATTTAGTGTTTAATTTTTTTACAGTTGTTATGTCGGGTAGATTTTATACTCATTATTTTATAACTATGTTTCCAGGTTTAATTTTAGCTACAGGTATTGGTTTAAAATGGCTTCTAAGCCAGTTAGGTTTAACTCACAATAAAAAAATTGTTTGTATATTATTATTCTCTTTACTTACTATTAGTTATTCAGGAAAAGCATTTACTGATTTTGTTAAACAAACGAACAATAGAATGCCTAACGAAAAAATAAATTCTTTGGTAGTCCAAGAAGCAGCCTATATTAAAAAGAATTCAACTAAGTCAGATAAAATCTATGTTCATAATATTAGTGCTAGCGTATACAATATTAGTGGAAGATATTCCAACTCGAAATTTTTTAAATTGCCTTCTTTGGATTATTTAAAATTTCATAAATTGAAAGAAGAATTTACGACTAAATTATATGAAAATCCACCTAAATTTATTGTTGTTGGCAGAGAAACCTACTTAAATAAACCAAACCTAACGGATTTAAAACTAGATAAAACCGTTGTGAATGCTATAGATGAAAACTATCAAGTGATTCCCGAATATGAGCAGACGGATTATATGATTTTCCAACTAAAAAGTACCCTTTGAAATTATTTTTTAAACGTATAGTTGTATTGTATATTAATTTTTGAGGATATATAAAGTCTGAATAATTATGTTAGAAGAAAGTGCTCCGTTAAATAAATATGAAGGCGATTTGTTTTGCTCTCACTTTTTATTATTATTACAGGCGGTTAGGATATGACTCGTAAAGTTGTATTCTAACTTTTTTTGATTTATGAAATCTTTTTAATTGTTTGCTACAATGCACTGTCTTTTGATACAATGATTTCGATCGGAGGGACACCTATGACCAAAATAATCGCTCATCGTGGCAGTAAAGGAACACATCCAGAAAATACTTTAGCGGCTTTTGAAGAAGCCATTCGAGTTGGTGCTGACGGAATTGAACTAGATGTTCAATTATCAAAAGATAATCATTTGATCGTGATTCATGATGAGACTGTTGATCGTACGACTAATGGACACGGATCAGTTGGGAGCTTAACACTAAAAGAACTTAAGCAACTAGATGCTGGTAACTGGTTCGAAAAAAATCCAATGAGCCAAAAAATTCCGACGTTAGTTGAGGTTTTAGAATTACTAGAAAAGAACCAATTTCAAGGATTGCTGAATATTGAAATTAAAACGGATAAAATTCATTATAACGGTATCGAGGAATTGATAGTTGAATTAATGTCTTCTCGTAGTTGGCCTTTTGAATATATGTATTCAAGTTTTTATTTTGAAAGTTTAGAGAAGGTTTGGAAAGTTGATCAAAGCAATCCGATTGCGTCTGTTTTTTATATTTCAGAAAAAGAGGCGCAACATGCAGTTCAGTCAACTTTTATTAAAGGTATTCATCCAAATATTGAGTGGGTGATGGCGCATTTAAATGAAGTGGCGGATTTTCCTAAGCCAATTCGTCCTTGGACAGTAAATGAAGCAGAACAAATGAAAATCTGCTTTGCTCATCAATTAGCTGGAATCCATACTGATTTTCCAGAAAAGGCACTGAAATTACGCGAAATGGTATAAATAAAGGGTGACGAATGTGAAAAAAATTTTAGTAATTGTCGGACCAACAGCTGTTGGTAAGACAGCATTAAGTATTGAGTTGGCAAAAAAATTAAATGGTGAAATAATTAGCGGTGATTCGATGCAGGTCTATAAAAAACTTGATATTGGAACAGCCAAAGTAACGGAAGAAGAAAGAGCAAGTATCCCTCATCATTTAATCGATTGTCGTGAGTTATCAGAGATATATTCAGTAGCTGATTTTCAAAAAGAAGGGCGTCAAATCATTGATGAAATCGTTTCTAGAGGGAACCTCCCTATTGTTGTTGGGGGAACAGGACTGTATGTCCAAGCATTGCTGTATGATTTTGAGCTAGGATCACAGGATGAGTCAATTGAAATCCGCCAAAAATATGAGCAATATGCTGAAACACACGGAAATCAAAAATTATGGGAAATCCTTTACCAAAAAGATCCCCAAGCTGCTGAAAGCATTCATTTTAACAATCGCAAGAAGGTTGTTCGAGCTTTAGAAGTTTTTGACAAAACAGGTTATAGTATTCTTACTCCAAAAGAAAAACCAAAAAAATTATACGATTATTTTCTAGTCGGCTTAGAAACGGATCGTGCTATTCTTTATGATCGAATCAACCATCGTGTTGACGCTATGATGGCGCAAGGACTTTTAAAAGAAGCGGAATTACTATACAAAAACCAACCTCAGCAATCGATTCAAGGAATTGGGTATAAAGAGTTTTTCCCTTATTTTGCAGGAGAAGAAACGTTAGAACAAGCTACGGAACAAGTTAAGCAAAATTCAAGAAGATATGCGAAAAGACAACTGACTTGGTTTAGAAATCGCATGAAGACTAGCTGGTGGGATTTGGTGCAAGCACCTGAAACTATTTTAGAATTAGAAAAAGAAATAGTCGCCTGGCTGGAATCTTCGGAAGGATAAAAAATGGATAAAATAGCAGAAAAGGTCATTTTGGTTGGCGTTGAAACAGAAGGAAATTATACGCGATTCGAAGCGTCCATGAAAGAATTGAAAAATTTGACGAAGACCGCACAAGGTGAAGTCGTATTTTCATTAACCCAGAAACGACCTCGTGTAGACTCACAGACGGTGATCGGTAAAGGAAAAGTAGAAGAGCTCGTTCAATTGATTGATGCATATGAAGCAGATATTGTTATTTTTAATCATGAGTTGACACCAAGACAAAATCAGCTGATCGTTGAAGCTGTAGGCATAAAAGTAATTGATCGAGTCCAACTGATTTTAGATATTTTTGCGATGCGGGCCCGTTCAAAAGAAGGTAAATTACAAGTTGAGTTGGCTCAATTAAATTATTTGCTGCCACGATTGATTGGTCAGGGGAAACAATTGTCTCGACTTGGTGGAGGAATCGGTACAAGAGGTCCTGGGGAAACGAAACTCGAATCAGATCGTCGACATATTCGCAATAAAATCATTGCAATCAAACGTGAACTAAAAGAAGTGACAGCTCATCGGGAGCGAAGTCGACAAAAACGTCAAGCATCTGATATTTTTCAAATTGGCTTGATTGGTTATACAAATGCAGGGAAATCAACCATTTTAAACCTGCTGACAACAGCTGGTGCCTACTCAGAAGATCAATTATTCGCAACGTTGGATCCTCTAACGAAAAAATGGCAGCTTCCCCAAGGAATGATCGTAACCTTAACAGATACCGTTGGTTTTATTCAAGATCTGCCAACACAATTGATCGAAGCGTTTCAATCAACCTTGGAAGAAAGCCGTAATATGGATTTATTGTTACATGTAGTAGATGCAAGTGCAGAAGATCGTTTGCAGCATGAGCAAACAGTTGTTGAGTTGTTGAATGACTTAGATTTAGAAAAAGTTCCTGTTTTAACGGTTTACAATAAGAGTGACCAAATCGATGATGCTGATTTTGTTCCAACGTTGTTCCCTAATGTCTTAGTTTCAGCTAAAAGTACTTTAGGAAAAGAACAACTGACAAGGGCTGTTAGAGAGATGATGATGGAATTGTTAGTACCATATGAGTTTGAAATCCCTTCAAGTCAAGGACAGCAACTAAGTGAAATGACTCGTCATACATTGCTTTTATCAGAAACGTTTGAAGAAGCTGAAAATGCGTATCATGTTAAAGGGTTTGCTAAAAAAAATTCTAAATGGGTAAGAGCGTTGGAAGAATAAATACTTGGAAGTGTTCAAGACTAATAAACGTTATAACTTAGTAAGAGAATTAATATAATGATTCTCCTGCTAAGTTTTTTTGTATGGTTTTTTTAATTATGGAATGATACACTAAATAGAAAATGATAGGTTTAGGGCGGTATTTTGATTTGCAAAAGTTTATAAAAAATAATTATGTGTTTTATGTTGGCTTGTTTGTTTTGGCAGTTTTATATCTTTCAAATTTTGATGTAGATTTGAGTTCAGATGACGGTTGGTTTATGACAGTACCTAGAGAGTATAGTTTTTTAGGATTTCTTCAATGGCGTTACTACCATTGGTCTGCACGACTGTTTCCAGAAGCGATGTTGTATCTGATATTTTTAGTTCCTCTAATTGTCCATCATTTAATCAGTGCTTGTGCTTGGCTACTATATAGCTATTCTCTCGTCCGAATAGTTGTAGGAACTATTAATCGAAAGGATTTTTTAGTAGCTTTTTTATCACTTGGATTTATGAATATTTGGGTCATGAAGGATTCAATTTTTTGGATTACAGGAGCTATTAATTATCTGTGGCCGTTAGCGCTAGGTTTATTTGCTATGATTCCTTATGCAGATAGTTTTTTCAGAAATAAAAAAACAGCTATCTGCTTATATTTAGTTCCAGCTTTTATTTTCTCTTTTTCAAATGAACAGTTGATAGCATGTGTTATTGGTGTTGCTTTGATTTATCATGGTACTATGTTGGTCATGAAGAGAAAGGAAAATTATTTTCTATATATTCCAACGACATTTTTTGTTACGGGGTTTAGCTTTATGTTTCTAGCGCCTGGAAATAAGATGAGGATGCAGCAGGAAATCGAGATGTGGATGCCTAATTTCAATGAACTATCTCTGTCTTCTAGAATTTTACGAGGTAGTTTATGGTTGTTTGAAGGCTGGCAGACGAAATTGTTATTGCTGTTTATCGTTATACTGGTGATTTCCCTGTTTATCGATTCTTCAAAACTGCTAGCTAAAATCACTACAGGATATACTGTGGTTTTAGGGCTTTTACTGTATAACTTTCCTAATAAATTGACTAATTTTAAACTTATAAATGAAAGCGGCTGGGTCGACCAATTGAAGGCAGGCAATATTCTGAATGGGACGGTTATAAGTGCAATTTTACCTTATCTATTGTGGGCTGGATTTTTTTGCTTGGTTATTGCATTTTCTTTATCAATTGCGAAGCAAAAGGTTTTTATTGGTTTAAGTTATAGTGCCTCATTATTATCTTCAATGTTAATGTGGTTTTCACCAACGATGTATGCATCTGGCGCTAGAGTGTTTATGTGTTCCTCAGTTTTTCTACTGATTATTCTATTTATACTTTATCAGCAATTTAGAGCGGTCAACGAGGAAAATAAAAATAAACAACTACTGTTTTATGCTTGTTTTATACCGGTGATAAACTTATTTTCAGTGCTTTTTTAAGGTGAATGAACCGTTAGTCTATCACTTGGTGAAAAATGGTATTTAAGAAAGAAACATTTATCTGTGGTTTCAGAAGGTAAGGCAAAAGTATTTTTTTACTTTTACCTTACTTTCTTTTATTTTAATACAAATTAGATAAAAAAGACTTATCATAAAGGATTTACTGTGTTTTTTTAGTTTTTATGTCAGAAAACCTAACATAAATCATTGACAATAGAAAAAAGTCTTGCTATCCTATACCTAATCTATTAGCTACGTAGGCTAGCTTCGTGAAAAAAAGAGAAAATCAGTCTGTGGGAAAAAGCACATTAAACCTATTTTCTTATTTTTCGATCGAAACTGAACGAGCCTGTTACACATTTAAACAAAGAGAGGGGGGTGGATATGAGAGAGAAGGAACTGAGAAGATCAATGTCGGTTTTTCCAATTGGTACAGTCATGAAATTGACTGATTTATCAGCACGTCAAATCCGATATTATGAAGAGCAGGATTTGATTCATCCAGAAAGAAGCGAAGGAAACCGCCGCATGTATTCACTAAATGATATTGATGTCTTATTGGAAATCAAAGATTATTTATCAGATGGTCTAAACATGGCAGGGATCAAACGCGTCTATGAAATGAAGTTGGAAGAACAAATGCATGCGCAAGAATCAACCAAACCACTAACGGATGAAGATGTTCGGAAAATTTTATATGACGAACTTATTTCTCAAGGTGGACTTACTCAACAAAATCCATTCCAATCCAGAGGACCAAAATTGTAATAGTTGAGATTCACACAAAAAATGAAGGACGTGAAGGAATAATATGACAACGAAACAAAACACAGTAGAAGATATCAAACGAATTGCCAAAGAAGAGAATGTTCGATTTTTACGATTAATGTTTACAGATATTATGGGAACAATCAAAAATGTGGAAGTTCCAGTGAGCCAATTAGACAAAGTATTAAGTAACAAAATGATGTTTGATGGGTCTTCTATTGAAGGTTTTGTGAGAATTGAAGAAAGTGACATGTATCTGTATCCAGACGTATCAACATGGATGATTTTTCCATGGGAAAGTGACCACGGGAAGGTTGCACGTCTGATTTGTGATATTTATAATCCGAGTGGTGCTCCGTTTGCAGGAGATCCTCGTGGCAATTTAAAACGAGCACTTGCAGATATGGAAGAACTTGGTTTTACTTCATTTAATCTTGGACCTGAACCAGAATTTTTCTTGTTCAAATTAGATGATGATGGGAAAATCACAACAGATTTAAATGATCGAGGCGGTTATTTCGATTTTGCCCCAACCGATCTTGGCGAAAATTGCCGTAGAGATATCGTTCTCGAGCTAGAAAGCTTAGGCTTTGAAGTAGAAGCGTCTCATCACGAAGTAGCACCGGGGCAACACGAGATCGATTTTAAATATACAGATGTTATTGAAGCGTGTGACAATATTCAAACGTTTAAACTAGTGGTTAAAACAATCGCTAGAAAACATGGACTACACGCAACATTCATGCCAAAACCTTTATATGGAATCAATGGTTCAGGCATGCATTGCAACATGTCATTATTCAAAGGAAACGAAAATGTTTTCTTTGATGAAAATGGCCCAATGCAACTAAGTCAAACAGCGTATCATTTCCTTGGTGGATTGTTGAAACATGCACGCGCGTATACAGCTGTTTGTAATCCAACCGTCAATTCTTATAAACGTTTGGTACCTGGATACGAAGCGCCAGTATATGTTGCTTGGAGCGGGCGTAATCGTTCACCGCTAGTACGTGTTCCAGAATCACGTGGGCTTTCAACTCGTTTAGAATTACGTTCAGTTGATCCTTCGGCAAATCCATATCTAACGATGGCAGCTTTGTTACAAGCGGGGTTAGATGGTATCAGAAATGAGATCGAACCGCCACAGGCTGTGGATCGTAACATTTATGTGATGAATGAGGAAGAGCGTAAAGAAGCACAAATTCATGATTTACCTTCAACACTGCATAATGCTATTAAAGAATTACGTAAAGATGACGTAATGGTCAATGCATTAGGAGAACATATTTTTGTAAACTTTGTTGAAGCCAAACGCATGGAGTGGGCTGCTTTCCGTCAAACCGTTTCTGAATGGGAAAGAGAACAATATTTAGAGCTGTATTAATCATTGAGTGGCTAAACCAGAAATTGGTTTAGCCGCTTTTTTATAGAGATCGTTCAGTTTAAAGTCAAAAAAGTATGCTATAATTATAAATGAGAATCATTATCAATTAAACTTGAAAAGGAGAGAAAACCATGATTATTCAAACTGTTGCATTTGTAATAAAAAAAGAGGGTAGGGAAAGATTTGAAGGCAAAACAAGTAAAGATGTTGCTTCGATGCTAGAATTTCCCGGTTGTTTATCAAGTGAATGTTGGTTTTCGGAGGATAAAGATACCTGCGAGTTTATGTTAGTTTCCAAATGGGAAAGTAAAAAGGATTTTCAAAATTGGCTAAAACGTCCTGAACATTTGCAGGAACATCGTGATGCACATAAAAATAAAGAAACCAAGCCGTCTATTGTTTTAGAAAAAACGAGAAAAAGCTATGAAGTTTTTTCTTAAAAATACCAGGAACCTAAAACAAAAAAAGTTTTGGGTTTTTTTATATTCCTGAATTGTTCAAATAAATGTGATTTTAATCAAAAAGCAGGTATAGTAGAATTCAAATGAACGATAAGGAGAAAAGATATGCAGGATTCAAAATTCTCTTCGATGACTCTTAAAAAAATAGAAAATGTTCAGCAACAAGGATGGGATGCTGCTGCTCTTGCTGTCTACATTAAAAAAAGAAAAGTAAATGCATTAGAAGCTGATCAAGCAATTTTTTTAATTGGTTCTGAGCTATATACAGAAATGTTCGACCAAAGTCAGCTTTCGGCTCATGTTAAAGTAATGTTAGTCATTAACCATTTGGGTGGTTATCAAGATGAATTAGGTGATTTGCAATTTACAGCTTCAGAATATAATTTTTGCGATCAAATGTCTCCGGGGGCACCCTTTTTAAATAGTTATGCTAAGGCTGTTCAGTGTGCTTATCCGAACGGTCTATTCATTGCTTCGGCAGATAAAAAATTATCAAAAAGAGCACTCAAAAAGAAATACGCAAAAGAAACAAAAATCCATCAGTTCAGAAATCAATTAGATAAAGCTAATATTCAGTATGTGGAGAAGTATAAAGTCAGACATGGTTTGAAAAATGATGAAACAGCCATCAAAATGATTCTTGGAAATAATTGGATCTATGCGGATCCTCAATATCATAATCGGGCTCATTTAGGTAGTGATATCATGATAGATGATCTTACAAAAGGAAGAAGAACCTTAGCTAAAAAAGGTTTAATCAAGAAAATCAGAAATCATGGTTTTTACCGCAAAATTTTATCTGCAGATTATCATAGTGAGTTTATCGTGGATGAACAAGGCCGACTCTTAAGTCAATGGACAAAACAAATAAAATCAAAAGCTCAACTTGAAAGTGCGATCGTCAATGGCGAATCGTTTAACTACGGAGAACGACCAAGGCTAGATCAATATCAGACGCACGATAAACTAGATGGAAAACCGCCAAGATATTTTGACACAACTAAACGAAATGAACTGAAACAAAAATGGCTCTCACCGATAGATGATTGGTTTTACCAGCTAGTTAGAAGATTGTCAGAAAAAGGATTGAAGTATCAAAAAAGAACAAGGAATAAACGTTAAGGTTTGAATCCGACCTTTTATTTTTCACAAAAAATCTTTTTAAACTAAAGAGAGAAAGCTAAATAATAAATAAGTTTGTGAAATATTTTCACAAACTGTTTCAAATTTGAACGGCTTCCGTTATAATGGAGAAGAATATGCGTGCAACTATTCTACTTTTAGATAGAAGGATGATGACGATTATAATGAGAAAAATGAAGACAATGGATGGAAATACAGCAGCCGCATACATCTCCTATGCGTTTACTGAATTAGCCGCTATTTATCCAATTACACCCAGCTCAACAATGGCTGAACTTGTTGATCAGTGGTCAGCAGAAGGCAAACAAAATATTTTTGGGCAACCTGTTAAAATCGTGGAAATGCAATCAGAAGCAGGTGCTGCTGGCGTTGTCCATGGGTCACTAAAAACGGGTGCGTTAACGACTACATATACTGCTTCACAAGGTTTACTATTGATGATCCCAAATATGTATAAGATTGCGGGTGAACTGCTGCCGTCAGTCTTTCATGTCGCTAGCCGAGCTGTGACGACCAATGCGTTGAACATTTTTGGTGATCACGGAGATGTGATGGCTGCTCGTCAGACTGGTTTTGCTATGTTAAGTGAAAGCAGTGTACAAGAAGTGATGGATTTATCTGCAGTTGCTCATTTAGCTTCGCTGGAGTCTAGCGTTCCCTTTATCAACTTCTTTGATGGTTTTCGGACAAGTCATGAAATTCAAAAAATTGAAGTATTAGAGTACGACGAACTAGCACCATTAGTAGATCAAGAAAAATTAGAGCACTTCCGTAGTAGAAGCATGAATCCAAATCATCCTTCAGTTAGTGGAACCAATCAAAATCCGGATATCCATTTCCAACAACGAGAAACGATCAATAGCTATTACGAACAAATTCCAGCTATTGTGAAAAAATACATGAGTGAAATCAATGAATTAAGAGGAACGAATTACGATCTAGTAACCTATTATGGAGCTGAAGATGCAGAAGAAGTGATCGTTTCAATGGGATCTGCCGCTCAAGCGATCGAACAGACAATTGATTACTTAACAAAACAAGGCAGAAAAGTCGGCTTCTTAAATATTCACTTATATCGCCCGTTTCCTATTGAAAACTTTTTAGAGAAAATGCCTAAAACAGTTAAAGCAATCGGTGTAATGGATCGAACCAAAGAACCAGGAGCTGGTGGAGAGCCTTTACTTTTAGATGTTCAAAGTGCAATGTATGAATCAGAGCTGCGCCCAATGATTATCGGGGGACGTTATGGACTAGGCTCAAAAGATGTTTTACCAAATCAAATCGTTGCGATCTACGATGAATTATTAAAAGATAAAAAAGTAGCAAAATCTCGTTTTACGATCGGAATTGTAGATGATGTTACTTATACATCACTTGATTGCGGTGAAGCGTTAGATTTAACCAATCCTAAAACGTATCAAGCGAAATTCTGGGGATTTGGCTCCGATGGTACAGTTGGTGCAAATAAATCAGCAATCAAAATCATTGGTGATCATACTGATAAATATGCCCAAGGATTCTTTTATTACGATTCAAAAAAATCAGGTGGGTTAACTGTTTCTCACTTGCGTTTTGGTGAAACACCGATTCGCTCAACCTATTTGATTGAACATGCCGATTTTGTTGCTTGTCATACAGCAGCGTATTTAAATACTTATGATTTAGTAAAAGGCTTGAAAAAAGGCGGTACTTTTTTACTCAATACCGTTTGGAATGATGAACAATTAGAACGATTCTTACCGACTAAATTGAAACGTTATTTAGCTGAGAATGAGATTGAATTTTACACGATCAATGCTGTTAAACTAGCAAGTGAAGTTGGGTTAGGCGGACGAATCAATACAGCAATGGAAACAGCATTCTTCAAATTAGCAGATATCATGCCGTTTGATGAAGTTTTGCCGATTTTAAAAGAAGAAGCATTTAAAAGCTATGCTAGAAAATCGATGTCTGTTGTTGAAAAAAATGTTCAAGCCATTGACCGTACTGTGGAGCTGTTGCATAAAGTTGAGGTTCCAACTGTTTGGAAAACGATTGAAGTAAAACCGAAAATTCGCCAAGCAAACGTAACAGATTATGTCCATGAAATCGTAGAACCAATCAATCGTCAAGAAGGCAATGAACTTGCTGTTAGTGCGTTTATTAAAAATGATATGACCGATGGACGGATGCCACTTGGAACAACGGCTGTGGAAAAACGCGGGATCGCTGTTGAAGTACCGGAATGGAATAGTGATCGTTGTACGATGTGTAATGAATGTGCATTTGTTTGCCCGCATGCGGCTATTCGACCATTTTTAGCAGATGATGAAGAAATGGAAGAAGCACCAGCTGGCTATATTGTTAGAGAAATGCGTGGAGCAGACGGCTTGAAATACCGCATTCAAGTTTCTGTGGAAGACTGTACTGGCTGTGGACTTTGTGTGGATGCTTGTCCAGCTAAAGGCAAAGCCCTAGTCATGAAACCATACGAAGAACAAAAAGAACAAGCAATGAACTGGGCTTTCTCTATGACGTTGAAACAAAAAGAAAATCCAGCAAAACCAAACACAGTTTTAGGAACGCAATTCAATAAACCTTTATTAGAATTTTCAGGTGCTTGTTCTGGTTGTGGTGAAACGCCTTATGTGAAACTACTGACTCAAATGTTTGGTGATCGCATGATGATTGCAAACGCAACCGGCTGTTCTTCCATCTGGGGCGGGGCGGCACCAGTCGCACCTTATACAACCAATGATGCAGGTCAAGGACCAGCTTGGTCTAACTCATTGCTAGAGGATAATGCAGAATTTGGTTATGGAATGCTTTTAGCCAGTCAAACACGTCGTGAACATTTAGCAATGAAGATGAGTGAAGCCATGAAAGATGTTTCACCTGAATTGAAATTGTTGATGGAAGACTGGATTGATCATATGCACACAGGTGAAGGAACACAACAGCGTGCAGCAAAACTAAAAGCTGCTTTGCTTGATGAAAAAACTGGACAACCTTTATTAGAAGCAATCTATGCAGATAATGATTTATTTGTAAAAAACAGTCAATGGATGATTGGTGGAGACGGCTGGGCTTATGATATTGGCTATGGCGGGATCGATCATGTCCTTGCTAGCGGGGCAGATGTGAACATGCTAGTTTTAGATAATGAAGTCTATTCGAATACAGGTGGGCAAACATCCAAAGCTACACCAGCATCTGCAATTGCGAAATTTTCGGCTAGTGGAAAGTACGTTTCCAAAAAGGATTTAGGAATGATGGCAATGACTTATGGGAATGTCTATGTCGCTCAAATTGCCTCAGGTGCTAATCAAATGCAGACCATCAAAGCTTTTGAAGAGGCAGAACGATTCCCAGGTCCATCAATTATCATCGCCTATACACCATGTATCACTCATGGCCTAGCCGGTGGTATGAGTAAGACTTTGGAAGAAGCAAAAGAAGCAGTTCATTCTGGTTATTGGTCATTATACCGCTATAATCCTGAGTTGAGAGAAGCAGGAAAAAATCCAATGACCTTAGATTACAAAAAGCCGAATTTTGAAGAGATGCAAAGTTTTATGCGTAAACAAGTTCGCTTTTCTTCATTAGAATCTACACAGCCAGCGTTCGCAGGTAAACTTTTTGAGAAAACGGTCGATGATGCTAAAAATCGTTTTTACAATTATGCTCGTCTGGCTGGTCAAGAAGATAAAATTCGAGCAAAATTAGAAAAAACAATGGAAGAAGTAGTGAGTGAAAAAGCAACTCGTGTCAAAAAAGAACGGGTCGTCGATCCAGAAGCAGATGCAAGAAGAGCGGCTAGACGAGCAGAACGTGCAGCAAGACGAGGAAAAGTAGAAGAATAATAAAGTGATTTTAATTTAGAATGAAAGAAGTGAGATCTTGACGTCTTCTTCTTTCATTCTTTTTTTTAAATTTTTCTATCATTCGCACTCTTCCTGTAACCAAGTAAAAGATTATGGTATACTTATTTAAGAAATCTTCAGAGAGAAGTGAGGTTTATGATGTCTTTTCAACTTAGTCAATTATTTGATTTGAATTATTGGCGGCAATTGATCTCATCAGATTTCTTGTCGCGTGATTATATCATCAATATTATAGATATTCTGGTAGTCTGGTATCTCGTCTACAAATTGATCATGCTCGTCAGAGGAACAAAAGCCGTCCAGTTATTAAAAGGGGTCGCTGTTTTTATTGTGATTCGAATACTGAGCGAAATTATTGGACTGCATACATTGTCCTGGCTGATGAACCAAGTGATTATGTATGGTGTGATTGCCGCAGTCGTGATTTTCCAACCAGAAGTTCGGCGAGGCTTAGAGCATCTGGGGAGAAGTTCCTTTTTCCGTACGAGTAGATCTGAACAACAGGAAGATGAAAAAATGATTCTTGCCTTTGATAAAGCAATTCAGTATATGTCTAAACGGAAAATTGGTGCGCTGATCACAGTAGAAAGAAATACTGGTTTGGATGAATATATTGAAACAGGTATCTCTTTAGATGCCGACATTACTGGAGAACTGCTAATTAATATTTTTATTCCCAATACGCCATTACATGACGGTGCAGTAATTGTTAAACAAGGGAAAATCGCTGTAGCCAGTGCGTATCTGCCTTTATCAGAAAGCAATCTGATTCCAAAAGAATTCGGTACTCGACATAGAGCAGCTGTGGGTATCAGTGAAGTTAGTGATGCCGTGACGATTATTGTTTCAGAAGAAACCGGTGATGTCAGCCTGACATTGAATAATGATCTGATTCCTCGATTAACACAAGAAGAATATCTGAAAATTCTTAGAGCTGAATTAGTTCCAAAAGAAGAACGTAAAGATAAAAAGAATCTTTTGCAGCACTTTATTGAAGGTGTGTCGAAAGGGGCGAAAAAGAAATGAAAAAGCCCTACCAAAGCAATTGGTTCTCAGGAGTATTAGCACTACTTTTTGCATTATTATTATTTTTTAATGCTAATGCATCAGGAAATATAGGCAATATGACTAGCGTAAGCCAAGTTTATGATGAAATGTTGTATAATATTCCTGTTCAATTAGAGTATGATAAAGATAAATATTTTGTATCGGGTTATGAAGAAACAGTCAATGTGCATTTAAGCAGTTTGAATCGAATTCAATTAGATTTAGAATCGAATGAAGATACAAGGAATTTTCAAGTAGTTGCTGATTTGACTGAAACACCACTTGGAACCTCAGAAATTCAGCTACGAGTCAAAGGATTGAGTACAGCTGTGACGGCCGAACTTGAAACGAAAACAATAACCGTGACAAAGGAGAAAAAAGTAACGAAATCTTTTGATGTAGAAGCACAACTGCCTGAATCTATTGAGGCAGAAGGCTACAAAGTAGATGAAATTGCTGTAAGTCCTAAAAAAGTGGAAATCACAACTGGAGAAGATACTGCAAAAGCAATTTCACGTGTGATTGCTCCACTATCAAATATAAAACAATCTGCTGATACTATTAAACAAACGGTCAACGTTCAAGCGATTGATAGTAAAGGACAAGTATTAAGTATTGAAAACCCAGCACCACAAGTAAAAGTCGTCGTTGGTTTAACAATGCCTTCAAAAGAAGTTGGGTTGACAATCAGTCCAACTGGCTCACCACCTTCTGGGGTCGAGCATTATACATTTAATCTTTCGGAGCAAAAAGTTGAAATTAGAGGAACTAAATCAGTTCTTGATGCAATGGATACAATTGAACTACCTGTTGATGTGAGCAACATAAAATCATCAACCAAACAAAAAATAAAAATCCCAACAAATGCAGATTATATTGTTTCACCTGAGGAAATAGAAGTGACGATCAATCCAGTCTTTACAGGAACGAATACAAGTTTTTCTGAAACTAGAGGACAAAGTACAACAACATCGTATTCCAGTCAAGCAATACCAACACCGTTGCCCTCTTCTAGTGAAGAACCAACAAGTTCCTCTAGTACATCAAGCTCGTCAAGTACATCTAGCGCTGAAAGTAGTGCCGAGGATGAAATAGGAAATGGGAGTAGTTCAGTTCCTGCAAATTAAGTTTATTGACTAAGAAAATCAATTATTCAAACCATTTCAATACATAAGAATAGTTGAAGCTATCTTAGTAAGTAGAAGGAGAGTTATAATGGGTAAATATTTTGGAACAGATGGTGTTAGAGGCATTGCCAATAAAGAATTAACACCAGAATTAGCATTTAAATTAGGCCGCTTTGGCGGATATGTTTTAAGTCAGCATGAAGATTCAACTCGCCGACCAAGAGTATTGGTCGGGCGTGATACACGGATTTCAGGGCAATTATTAGAACAGGCTTTAATTTCAGGATTGTTATCTGTTGGGATCGAAGTGTTCCAATTAGGGGTAATCTCAACGCCAGGTGTAGCTTATTTAACGAGACTGCAAAAAGCATCAGCAGGTGTTATGATCTCAGCTTCTCATAATCCAGCAGAAGATAATGGCATCAAGTTTTTCGGTTCAGATGGGTTTAAATTGGTGGATGATCAAGAGCTTGAAATCGAAGCATTATTAGATGCCGAGGAAGATAACTTACCGCGACCTTCAGCAGAAGGTTTGGGAACACTGGATGAATTTCCAGAAGGGCTGCTAAAATATTCGCAGTTTCTAGTTCAGACAATTCCAGATGACTTGGCTGGCTTAACAGTTTGTATCGATGCAGCAAATGGTGCAACGGCAACGTCTGTTAATCGTTTATTCGCAGATTTGGAAACTGATTTTTACACGATGGGGACAAGTCCAAATGGTTTAAATATCAATGACGGAGTAGGCTCTACACATCCTGAAACATTAGCGGAAATGGTTGTTGAAAAAGGGGCAGACGTTGGTTTGGCTTTTGATGGCGATGGTGATCGAATCATTGCAGTTGATGAATTAGGTAATATTGTTGATGGCGACAAGATCATGTTTATTTGTGCGAAGTATCTTGCTGAAAAGAACCGCTTGAAAAAAGATACGATCGTTACAACTGTCATGAGTAATTTAGGCTTCCATAAAGCTGTTGAAGCTGCTGGAATGAAAGATGTGATTACTCAAGTTGGTGATCGTTATGTTGTTGAAGAGATGCGTAAAAATGACTATAATTTTGGTGGAGAGCAATCAGGTCATATGATTTTTCTTGACTACAATACAACCGGGGATGGTATGCTTTCAGGGATTCAATTGTTAAATGTAATGAAACAAACTGGTAAAAAACTATCAGAGCTTGCTTCTGAGGTAACTGTTTACCCACAAAAACTAGTGAATATCAGAGTAACAGATAAACATGGTGCGATGGATGTACCAGCAATCAAAGAAATCGTTGAATTGATGGAAACAGAAATGAATGGCGATGGTCGTATTTTAGTTCGTCCTTCTGGGACTGAGCCGTTATTACGCGTGATGGCTGAAGCACCAACGCAAGAAAAAGTTGATTATTATGTGGATAAAATCGCTGCTGTTGTAAGAACAGAAATTGGCGTAGACTAATCAATATTTATGGAGATAGGCTAAGATATGGCTCATAGAGTGATACCTTGGCCTATCTTATTTGTTTTTTTGGAAAAACGAATAATAATGGATTTATTTTAGTGAACGTTCGATAACCTTATTGACAGAATAAATAGAAAAAGGTACTATGTTTGAGAATTGATAAGAAAGATTCCTCTGCTTTCAATCAATTCTTTAAATAAAAAATTGAGGTATGAGACTACTCTAGAGAGGGGCAATTTAATGGGGAATTATTTAGTATTACAAACAGATTTTGGACTTGGTGATGGAGCTGTCAGTGCAATGTATGGTGTTGCTCACATGGTAAGTGATGATATTACCATTGGTGATTTGACCCATGAGATCCCTCCTTATGATATTTGGGCGGCATCGTATCGTTTGTATCAAACGGTAAAATATTGGCCGCAGGAAACTGTTTTTGTATCTGTTGTTGATCCTGGTGTGGGCAGTACAAGACGAAGTATCGTAGCAAAAACTATTTCTGGACATTATATCATTACACCAGATAATGGATCGTTAACTCATATCGCTCATTATCAAGGCATCAAAGAGATTCGGGCAATTGATGAAGTAACCAGTCGTTTGCCACATTCAGAAGAAAGCCACACCTTTCACGGTAGAGATATTTATGCGTATAATGGGGCACGTTTAGCGAGTGGAGAAATTTCTTTTGAAGATCTAGGAAATACTGTTGCCAACGAATCTATCCAAGCATTGCCTTTGATTGAAGCCAAGCATAGCGAACATATCTTAGAAGGCAGTATTGATGTTTTAGATATTCGCTTCGGTTCTTTGTGGACAAATATTCCCTTAGCTTTTATGAAAGAAGAAAAAATCACTCATGATGATCAACTACAAGTTACGATTTATCATCAAGGTAAAAAAGTCTACCAAAACATTATGAAGTTTGCGAAATCTTTTGCAGATGTGAATATTGGGGAACCTTTAGTTTATGTTAACTCATTGGTCAATATTGGTGTGGCAGTCAATCAAGATTCATTTTCAAAATTGTATCATATCGGAACGGGGACCGATTGGACTATCCAGTTAAGAAAAGCACCAAAAATTATTTTTGAATAGGAGTGGGGATAAATGAAAAAAGATTTTTCAGTAAAAACAATCGTCGCAATTGGGATTGGATCAGCAGTATTTGTTATTTTAGGTCGTTTTGTCGTGATTCCAACTGGATTTCCTAATACAAACTTAGAAACGGCTTATCCATTCTTAGCATTGATTTCTGTTATTTTTGGACCTGTAGCAGGTGGCTTGATTGGGTTGATTGGTCATACATTAAAAGATTTTACAACATATGGCAGTGCATGGTGGAGTTGGATCATCTGTTCTGGTATTATAGGAGTAATCTATGGTTTAGCTGGAAGAAAAATCGATCTTCAACATGGTGAATTCAATAAAAAAGACATTATTTATTTTAATATTTATCAAGTAATTGGAAATGCAGTTGTTTGGGGACTGATTGCACCGACTTTAGATGTATTGATTTACAGTGAACCAGCTAGCAAGGTCTACACGCAAGGTGTGATTGCTGTGGTCTTGAACATCATTGCTGTTGGAATCATTGGAACCTTACTGATGGCAGCTTATGCAGCAACTCGCACAAAAAAAGGTAGTTTAACAAAAGATTGATTATATAGTAAAATGAAATTAGCATAAATATAATTTCTGAAATAAAATTAAGGGCGAGAAAAAGCAAGCTTGATTTTTTAAGTTTAGTCCTTTTCTTGTCCTTTTTACATAGAATAAAGGAGCGGCATCGATGAAAAAACCACTGATAATATTTGACGATTTTACTTTTCAATATCATAGTCAGGCTGAACCAACATTACATAACATTGATCTAACGATTTATGAAGGGGAAAAAGTCCTCGTTGTTGGTCCAAGTGGCAGTGGCAAGTCAACTTTTGCTCAATGCATCAACGGCTTGATTCCCTATAGCTATGAAGGGAAAATAAGCGGATCTGTCAAAATCGGCGACAAAGACCTAGCCAAGACTAGCTTATTTGATTTGTCATTTGATGTTGGAACAGTATTGCAAGATACAGATGGTCAATTTATCGGGTTAACAGTTGGAGAAGATGTTGCATTCGCTTTAGAAAATGATGGAGTTTCACAAATCAAGATGCATGAAGAAGTCAATCATTGGACTAAAATAGTCGGCTTAAATGACTTTTTGCATCATCGACCGCAAGATTTATCTGGTGGTCAAAAGCAACGAGTATCAATGGCAGGTGTTTTGATTGATGAAGCACCAATTTTATTGTTTGATGAGCCGTTAGCAAATCTTGATCCTAAAGCAGGAAAAGAAACGATTGCTTTAATAGAAGAGATCCATCAAAAGACAAAAACGACTATTTTGATTATTGAACATCGCTTAGAAGATGTTTTGTATCGTTCGGTTGACCGTGTGATTGTTTTTAATGAGGGAAGAGTGGTGGCAGATTTACCAGCTGATGACTTATTAAAAACAGAGATTCTAACTGAACAAGGAATTCGAGAGCCACTCTATATAACTGCAATGAAATATGCTGGTGTAGACTTAGAAACGGTTGAACAGCTGTCTAACATTGAAAAAGTTCAAGCACCAAATTTAAAAGAGCAAATGGAAAAATGGATGACCAAACAAACCAGATTTTCAGAGCAAAAAAACTTACCAGCATTATTAGAATTAGAAAAGGTGACGTACCAATATAATCGAAATAATCAGTCTGTTTTAAACGAAGTTTCAGTTGCGTTTAATCGTGGAGAAATGCTTAGTATTGTTGGGAAAAATGGCGCTGGTAAATCTACCTTGAGTAAAGCTATTTGTGGATTTGTTACACCTCAATCAGGAAAAATGAGTTGGTTAGGTATCGATTTTACACTGTTTTCTATCAAAGAACGTGCGGATAAAATTGGCTTTGTTATGCAAAATCCAAATCAGATGATTTCTAAGAAAATGATTTTTGAAGAGGTTGCTCTAGGGTTGACACTAAAAGGAGTCTCAGAAGCTGAAATTAATGAACGAGTTGAAAAAGTCTTGAAAATCTGTGGGCTACATTCATTTCGTCATTGGCCGATTTCGGCGCTGAGCTTTGGACAAAAAAAACGCGTTACGATTGCGGCGATTTTAGTTTTAGAACCTGAAATGATCATATTGGATGAGCCAACTGCAGGACAGGATTTTAAACATTATACTGAAATGATGACCTTTTTAGAAGAGCTGAATCAAATGGGGGTCACGATTGCAATGATTACTCACGACATGCATCTGATGTTGGAGTATACAGATCGAGCGTTGGTATTGTATGAGGGGAAAATTATCGCTGATACAACGCCAGTAAAGGTTTTAACGGATTCTGAGTTAGTAGAACGAGCTTCTTTAAAAGAAACAAGTTTGTTTACTTTTGCTCAACATTTAGGGTTGGAGGATCCGTTTTTATTTACTGAAAACTTTATGACATATGATCAGGAGGTGCGTTTGAAATGAATGGACATCAGATGTTAGGCTACATTCCTGATAAGACAGTTATCCATAAGTTAAATGGGACAGCTAAACTGATTTTTCTGATTCTATTATCGATTGCTTGTATGACAACCTATGATACTCGGTTTTTGATAGGGATGACCTTATTTTCACTGATTTTATTTAAGCTATCCAATATCAAATGGCATCAGATTTCCTTTGTTGTAAAATTTATTTTTGTTTTTTCATTACTAAATATTATTGCAGTTTACCTGTTTGCACCAGAATACGGAGTAGAATTATATCAGTCTAGAACGGTTATTTGGGAAGGGATTGGGCGATTTACCCTGACGCAAGAGCAATTATTTTATGAGTTCAATTTAGTTCTAAAATATTTTTGTACGATTCCGTTAGTCTTGATTTTTCTGTTAACAACGAACCCAAGTGAGTTTGCTTCTAGCTTAAATCGAATCGGGGTTAGTTATAAAATAAGTTATGCTGTAGCGTTAGCAATTCGTTACATTCCAGATATTCAAGAAGACTTTGTCAATATCTCTCTGGCCCAACAAGCTCGTGGTTTTGAAATGTCTAAAAAAGGCAAACTCACACAACGAATCAAAGGAACGGCTCAGATTGTTTTTCCTCTGATCCTTTCAAGTCTAGATCGTATTGAGACGATCAGCACAGCAATGGAGTTGCGGCGCTTTGGTGAAGAGAAAAAAAGAACCTGGTATGCACAACAACCATTTCATGTTTCTGATTTTATCGTTATAGGGTTAGCTATTGTACTGACGATGGTCAGTTTTGCCTTATTCAAAGTAAATAGTGGGAGATTTTATAATCCGTTTAACTAATATTTTTTAAGCTTACTAGTGTCATTAGTAAGCTTTTTTATTTCTTATTTCTGACTAGACCAATTTCCTTTTTAGATAAAAGTGTTGACAGATATATTTGTTATATTGTATTATTAGTGCAGTTTCTATTTGATGTTTTGAAAAGGAGGATAGTTATACCAATAATGGAATAGCGCCAGGCCTGATTCATCAGGTGACGAGGAGAGAGCTTATCGAAAGATTCGGCGGATGGCTCTAGGGACTGCACTCTACAAGTTGGACATAAAACATAATTGCAACGTTATAACAAAATGCCAACTACGCAGGATAGAAACCAACAAGAAAAAAATCAAGAAAAGAGAATAGATGGATAAAAAAATAGAGAGTGGTTTTAACAGGAAACGGCTTAATACTTATGTTTTATTCGTCAATTCCTTTTTTCTTGGTCAATGATTTAAGAAAATCAAGAAAGTAGGAAATAGATAATATGTGTGGAATTGTAGGAATTATTGGAAAAGACAATGCGACTGATATTTTAGTTCAAGGATTAGAAAAGTTAGAATACCGTGGTTACGATTCAGCAGGTATTTTTGTAACTGGAAAAAATCAAGACGATCATTTAGTAAAATCATTAGGTCGAATCGCTGATCTACAAAATAAAATCAGTCCAGAAGTTCAAGGAACTGTGGGGATCGGACACACGCGTTGGGCTACACATGGCAAACCGAGTGAAAGAAATGCGCATCCGCATACATCAAGCAATCACCAGTTTATTTTAGTACACAATGGTGTGATCGAAAATTTTGAAGAAATAAAACAGGAATTTCTTAAAAATACGCCACTAGAAGGTGAAACAGATACTGAAATTGCCGTACATTTGATTGAATATTTTGCAGAATCTGGAATGACAACAAAAGAAGCCTTTAAAAAAGCACTGAATGTGATTAAAGGTTCGTATGCATTTGCATTGATAGACAAGAACGACCCAGACACGATCTATGTAGCAAAAAATAAAAGTCCATTATTAATTGGATTAGGCGATGATTTTAATGTAATTTGCAGTGATGCGATGGCAATGCTAGCTGAAACAAACCATTTTGTGGAAATTGCTGATGGGGAAACGGTCATTGTTAAAGCGGATAAAATCGAGATTGAAGATCAAAAAGGCAATTTGGTCTACCGCGAATCTTATGAAGCTCAATTAGATTTAAGTGATATTGAAAAAGGGGCATACCCTTATTATATGTTAAAAGAAATTGATGACCAGCCAGCTGTTATGCGTCGAATCGTACAGGAATATACAGATACACTTGGAAGAACTGTGATCGATGAAGATATCATTAAACAAATAACTGCTAGCGATCGTATTTATGTCATCGCATGCGGAACTAGCTATAATGCTGGCTGGGTAGGAAAAGCAATTCTCGAGAAAATGACGAATATTCCAGTTGAAGTGCATCTTTCAAGCGAGTTTGGCTATAATATGCCATTATTGTCAGATAATCCATTTTTTATTTTCTTGAGTCAAAGTGGAGAAACAGCTGATAGTCGCCAAGTATTGGTGCAAACTAGTGAGTTAGGGTTACCGTCACTTACACTAACAAATGTAGCTGGCTCTACTTTATCTAGAGAAGCCGATTACACGTTATTACTTCATGCAGGACCAGAAATTGCGGTTGCGTCAACAAAAGCTTATACGGCACAAATTGCAGTTTTAGCGGTGCTTGCTAAAGCAGTTGGTGACAGCAAAGCAAACCCGTCCTCACTCGACTTTGATATTGCGCATGAATTAAGTGTAATTGCCACAGTTATAGAATCGATCATTGCTGAAAAAATGACGATTAGTCAATTGGTAGAAGACTATTTAGCGACAACAAGAAATGCGTTTTATATCGGGCGTGGTGTAGATTACTATGTATCGATGGAGGCCTCATTGAAGCTAAAAGAAATTTCATATATCCAAGCGGAAGGTTTTGCTGCTGGAGAATTAAAGCATGGAACGATTGCATTGATTGAAGAGATGACACCCGTTTTTGGCGTGATCACAGATAAAAAAACAGCAGCACATACGCGTGGAAATTTAAAAGAAGTTGAAAGTCGTGGTGCTCGCAACTTTGTTATTGCTCTGTCATCATTGGCAAAAGAGACGGATCAGTTCGTTATACCAGATGTGCATCCATTGTTGACCGCTTTAGTGAGCATCATTCCAACGCAATTGATTGCTTATTTTGCAACATTGCAAAGAGGCTATGACGTAGATAAGCCTCGTAATTTAGCCAAAAGTGTAACGGTCGAATAAACTAAAACAACAGCTGAACTTATTCTTTGGGAATAAATTCAGCTGTTGCTTTATTTTATCGGTATTGTAACATCAAATGTTGTTCCAGTTTCTTTATCACTACGAACACTGAGTAAAAAGTGATGACGTTCAGCGATTTCCTTAGCAATTGCCAAACCCAATCCGGTACCGTCTAGTTGCTCCTTAGAACGTGCTTGGTGGAAGCGTTGAAAGATTTCTTTTTGTTCCTTTGGAGAAATATAGGAACCTGGATTATGAACACTGATGTTGATCGTATCATTTACTTTGTTCGCTTGAATCTCAATAATTGCTTTAGGTGGTGCAAACTTAATGGCATTTTCAATCAAAATAACAAACAGCTGTCGAATTCGACCATAGTCACCATTGACAACAACGGGTTCTTCTATAGCGGTTTTAAAACACAGCTGCTGTTCTTTTGATGAAGTTTTCAAGCGGAGACTCCTCAAACTGTCTGATAAAACATCATTGATTGCAACAGGTTCCATTGTAATCGTAAATTCTGGATTTTCTAACCGAGATAATTCTAGCAAATCATTGATCAAGCGCTCTAATACAATTGATTCTGCTAATAATTGTTGGTGATATTGCTCGATCTTTTCTGGTTGCTGGATCAGACCATCATTTAAGGATTCAAGCGAGCCGCGAATGACCGTTACTGGCGTTCGCAATTCGTGAGAAATCGTGGATAAAAAATTTTTTTGTGCTTGTTCGCGATTTTCCCGCTGAAATTTCGCTTCAGCTAACCGATTTTTTAAAATAGTCAATTTTTCGCTCAACTGACCTATTTCATCTTTAGTCTGGATATCCAATGATTCTTCATAATTTTCTACAACAAGCTCTTCTGTAAAATGACTCATTTTATTGATCGGGGCGATGAATTTTTTTGATAATAAAATAGAGAGTAGCAGGCCAATGATCCAAGCAATCAAAATACTGATAAAGAGCAATAAATACCCCTGATTCTCTTCTTTATGAACGCTGGAGACTGCTGAATGAAGTAAAACCACAGCTAAAACAGTGCCCTTGCTATTCGTGACAGGAGCACCAACTGTCACGGTTGGTTTGCCAATAAAATGACTAAAAGCATCACTAGTCGTTGTTTTTCCAGCATAGACTCTTTTGATGACATCTTGCGCATTGTCAGGTAATTCACTATATTCTTTATCGTGCATACCATGACCGACAGTAATCGTATCAGAATTTTCATCAACTATCCAAATATCATCCAGCGCTAGCTGATCCATGAAATTAAGGAAAGAAGAATATCCCATACCCATCTTCATGGAAGAACCAGACCCCATCATGCCATGCATAGATGAGTTACTTTCATTTGTGGTTTCTTGTTCGTCAAAATAGTCGCTTAAAGTCTCAGCGATGACTGTTGCTCGGCGCGTCATTTCTTCTGTATGGATCGTAATCGTTTGTTTAGAAAATAAAGTACTAAATGCTACACCAATTACTAATGAAAAAAGCAACAGCGTTAAGGAAAAATAAAGAACGAGTTTTCTAGTCAGCTTGTTTTTCATTTTTTACCCTCAAACTTATACCCTTGGCCCCAAACCGTTGCAATTTCCCAATTAGGATGCGAGACTTCGTCTAGTTTGGCTCGTAATCGTTTAATATGAGTATCAACCGTTCTTGCATCACCAAAGTAATCGATGCCCCATAAGCTATCCAATAAGTTATCTCGCGAAAAAACCTTTTCTGGATTGGCTAATAGTAGCCATAAAAGTTCTAATTCTCTTTTCGTTAAAAAGATTTCTTGAGTGGCGATCGTTACTTTTTTTTCTTCCAAATAAACAGTCAAATTATCATAAGTCAAACGATCCATAGTATGTTGATTTTCTTCTGTTCGCTCAAGTCGTCTTAAAATTGCTCGAATTCGCGCCATCACTTCACTTGGGGAAAATGGTTTCACTATATAATCATCGGCGCCAATATCTAGCCCCATGATGCGATGATAGTCTTCTCCTTTGGCTGTGATCATGATAATTGGGACATTTGATGTTGCCCGGATCGTTTTGCAAACACCAAATCCATCGATTTTTGGTAGCATGACATCTAGTAAAATCAGTTCAATCGTATGGCTAGAAAACGCATCTAAGGCTGCTTGACCATTATCAGCTATGATTGGATTAAATCCTTCTTTTAGAACATATTCTTTGAGTACTTCTGTAATTTGCAAATGATCATCAACGATCAAAATATTTTTCATGAGAGGACCTCCTAGATTCTTCTTTTATTATAGACAAAAATTACGCATTTAGGGAATTTATTTTCGACACATATTTGACACAATTATTTAATAGACTGAAGTCAAGTTATTCAGTTCGAGCTGGATGAATGTGTCATATGTATAAAAAAGGAGGAATCAGAACGTGAAAAAGAAGATGATTAGTGGATTATTTGTAGGCTTATTGATAGGTACAATGGGATTTGTCACAGTTAGTGAAGCCATAGGGCAAGGTGAAGAGGAGCGCATGGATTCTTATGAAATGAAGTCTAGGCACGAAAGACATCGAGAGATCATGAACAATCAACTGACGGATGAGAAGAAACAGGATCAAGTAATGTCAGAAGATGAGTATTACGGTAGAAGACAAAATGGTGACCAAAATCATATGAGGAAAACAAGAGGAAGACATCAGAGTAGAATGAATGGTTCTTGTTGGTAAAAATAGATAAATAAAAAAAATATTCCCCCATCAGAGAGATGGAGGGAACACAAATCAAATTACACACAACCATAAAATAGCATACTTCCTCATAATTCTCAAGAATTTCGATGTTTAGGAAAAAAAGTGAGAATTTTTATGAAGAAGGGATATTCTATAAATAATCTGGTTATTTTCCTAATGAAACAAGGAATATAAATTTACGATAAAAACATTGCTCACATAAAAGGAGCAATGTTTTTTTGCGCTGTCTATAAAACTCGTACAGCAAAGTCCGGAGCATAGGAAGCAACTGTTGCGACTTGGACAACATCGCCAGGAACGGGTGCATGGATATAAGAACCATCGCCTGTTGAAATTCCTACGTGATAGGTCCCACCGTGACTCCCCCAAAAGACTAAGTCGCCAGCTTGAGCTTCTGCAACTGAAATCGTCGTTCCAGCAGATTCTTGATCAACCGTTGTACGACCTAGAGCATGCCCAGCAGCAGCAAAAGCAACTTGAACTAAACCAGAACAGTCGAAGGAATCAGGACCCGCAGCGCCATATACATAAGGTTTACCTAAATGTGTTTTGGCCGAGTTAATGACCATTGAACGAGCATCTGTTTTTTTGACTTGTTCTTCTTTTTGTTTTTTAGCTTGAGTGATTTTTTCTGTTAATTGGGATTCTTGTTTAACTGTTTCAGCCTGTTTTTTTGTAATGTCTTCTGTAGTTGTTTTTAAGAGAGCTTGTTGTTGTTTTAATTCAGTTAATTGTTCTTTTTTCTCAACTATCGGGCTATTTTGGATAGGAACAGGCGAAAAAGTTGTTGTGAGTGTTACGTTCTGATCTTTAGTTGATTTTGTTGTTTCAGAGATGGCTGTAACAGATTCAATTTCTTCTAGCTGTTCAAGACTGATTTGGATTTTTTTCATTTTTTGCTCTAAGTCAGAAAGCTGAATCGTTTGTTCGCTTTTTTTATCTGAAAAATATTGTTTATCCACTTTTAACTGGGATAGTTTTTGTGAAGCTTCTGTAATGATTTTATCTGGAGTAGTTGGCTGTGTAGAGGTTGCAAAAGCTTGATTACCTATTACTAAACTAGCAGCAACGGTCAAGCCGCTTAAAAATAATTTGGTTATGATTATCTGTGTTTTCAAAAAAACGCTCCTCAAGTATTTAAGTTAGTTGATCTATTTATAACAAATGTGTATTCATTTTATTATTTTAAGACCAGTTAATAGTTAAACACAGCTTCTTTATAATGTCTGTAAAAGGTAGGTTAAATATTTGTTTCTTGGGTTACAAAAAAGGATCATTTATTTCAAAGTGATGAATCATTGTAATATAGCTGAGGTTAGATTTATAGACTATCTTTTTTTCTGATTTTGATTTAAACTAGTGAAGAACGGGGGAGCGGTAATGAAAAAAGAATCAGTATTTGAGGTAACACATCAGTCAATTTTAGAAACTGCGAAGGATCTTTTTTTAACGAACGGATACAAAAATACTTCTACTCGTGATATTGCTAAAGCTGCAAATATTACACAGCCAGCATTGTATTATCATTTTTCTAATAAAGAAATTCTATTTATTGAGATTAATAAACAAATTGGTATTCAGTTGAAAAGTGCGATTGAACAGATTCATAAAGAACAAGATACCATTGAAAATCAATTGATTAAATGCACTAATGCTCTGTTAACTGTTTATCATAGAGATATTTTTTCTTTTATCCATCAAAGTGCAGCAGAAATGGAACAAGAAAATAAACAGCAGCTATTTTATATACTAAATGATTACTATCTAATCCCATTACAGACTATTTTTGAATCGAGTCAAGAGCCATTAAACAGCAGTGTGTCTTCAAAAAAAGCAGCTCAATTTTATCTGATGAGTTTGTCATTGTTATTTTCAACGATTCATCAGCTTTCTACAGAAAAAGAGCGGTCAGCGCAAATTTCTGAGTTAATGGATATGGTATTACATGGTGTTTTATCTTGAGGAATTAAATCATTTTTTATCATGTGATAAAAAATGTTGTTTAATTCTTTTTTTCATGGTAAACTTTTTATCAAGTGATAAAAAACTGTTTATTTTTTTAACTGTTTTTTTATCGATTGATAAAAAAGAGGTGGAATCAATGTTTTTAGGTTTAGAAGAAATGAAATATTTTAAGCTTAGGTATACGTTAGTAGTGGGTGTCATTGTGTTAGTTGCTTATGTGGCATTTATGTTGTCCGGTTTAGCCAATGGACTTGCCCAAGGGGTTCGTCAAGGTGTAGATCAGTGGGATGCAACAAGTATTATTTTATCTGGCGACGCGAACAAAAGCTTGAACGCATCAAGTTTAGTAATGGATGATGTAACACACGTAGAGGCTGAAAAGGTAGAACCGCTTGGACAATACGCTGGAGCGTTAAACAAGGTTGGTGAAAACAAAGAAGCCGACAAAATCAATATTTCTCTTTTTGGTGTAGCTGAGAATAGTTCAATCAAACCCAAATTGATTGAAGGACGTTACTTTGAAAATGCTGGAGAAATTATTATTCCACAAAATTTAGTGGATAAAGGAATCAAACTGGGCGATGCTGTGAAAATCGGAAAACTTGATAAAGAGTTGAAGGTTGTTGGGATTACGAAACAAAATAGTTTCAGTATTGTTCCATTAATTTATACATCACTTGATCAATGGCAAGAGCTTAAATTTGGTAAAATCATCGAAGGTGCCAAAGCACCAATCAATGGTATCGTTGTGCGTACAACGCCAACAAATAAGGTCAAACTGGAAACAACCGATGATCATTTGGTAAAATACGGCATTGAAGAATTTATTCAAAAACTACCTGGCTACAGTGAACAGAATCTGACGCTCAATGCGATGATCTATTTCTTATTTGTCATCACGGCTGCGATTATTGGTATCTTTATCTATGTAATGACCTTACAAAAAACGAGTTTGTTTGGTGTTATGAAAGCACAAGGAATTTCAAATGGTTATATCATTAAATCAATTATTGCTCAAACCTTTATTTTAGGAGTGATTGGCGTTTTGATCGGTGTTATCTTGACGTTGTTGACAAATCTTGTCTTACCATCTGCTATGCCGTTTGAATTGGATAGTACAAACCTACTCGTATACAGTATTGTTTTGATTATCGTTGCGGTTTTAGGCGGCGTTTTCTCAATTCGGACAGTGACACATGTCGATCCAATGAAAGCGATAGGAGGCTAAGAAAATGACTGATATTTTAGTAATGGATGATATTCGGAAAACATTTGGAAAAGGCCACGCAAAAGTGGAAGCGTTGAAAGGAATCAATTTAAGTGTTAAGGCTGGAGAATTTGTCAGTATTATTGGACCATCTGGCTCTGGAAAAAGCACATTCTTAACCATTGCAGGCGGACTACAGACACCTACAACAGGTAAGATCATGATTAACGGAAAAGACTTTACTCATCTGAGTGAAAAGAAGCGCTCAAGATTACGTTTTGAAGAAATTGGCTTTATTTTACAGGCATCTAATTTGATTCCATTTTTAACTGTAGGAAATCAATTTACACTAGTCGATAAAATCGAAAAGAAAAAAACAGAAACGCAGCGCATCAATGATTTATTAGCTTCTTTGGATATCGCTGATTTGATCAATAAATTTCCAAGAGATCTTTCTGGAGGGGAACGTCAACGAGTAGCAATTGCTCGAGCTTTGTTTAACGAACCAAGCTTGATTTTAGCAGATGAACCAACTGCCAGCTTGGACACAGAACATGCGTATGAGGTAGTAAAAATTTTAGCAAAAGAAGCACATGAAAAGCAAAAAGCAACGATCATGGTCACACACGATCCGAGAATGATTGAGTGGAGCGATAGTGTTTACCGTATTGAAGATGGTAACTTGATAAAAGAGTAAAAAAATGAAGAAGGGAAATAAACAAAAAAAGTTTATTTCCCTTCTTCTTAATTTTAAGTGTTATAAAATATGATTTTAGGTTATGATAATAGAGGAGAAAAGTAAATAGGTGGAAATACATACAGTTGGCTAAAAAATGAAAATATACAAAAGAAAGTGAGGCAGTACAATGGATAATCGAGTAGAGGTAATGACGTTTTCGCAATTGAAGCAGCTTGTAGCAGAGTTGGATGCAAATAGCGCAATTAAGGATGATACCAAAGTATTTATTGATACTGGGTGGGATAGTGTTCAAGAAGTTGAACCAAATGCTTTTCATGTCGAAGAAATTATGGAATTTAAAGTACAAGATGAGCTGACAAAAGACTTTTATGTTGGGTATACTTTGAGCGAAAAAGCAGAACGAATGCAAGCTCATGGTCAACCTGAGACAGCTGTCATCATCAGAAATTTATATTAACAGTCGGTTGTTTTAATAGGGTTTGTTAAGAAAATTTTTTCCTTTTTAAACAATACACACTATTTCTTTTTTTAATAGGGTTTATGCAGATAAATACTATGTTATAAGAAATAATTATTAGGAAGGTGGTGTTTCTTTTGACAAATAAAATTCCATTTCCAAAGAACTATGAACGATTTATTGAGTTAGGACAAGAAGCTGTCAAAGAAAATAATTTACTCGAAGCAGTAAACTATTATGAGCAGGCCTATGCCATTCGGCAAGACTTTCCACTAAATTTGGTATTGGTAAATATGTATTTAGAAACAGGTGAAAATGAGCAAGCATTATCTTTAGCATCAGAAATGAAAGAAAAATATTTTGCTTACTTAGATTATCTAGAACTCTATATTCAAATTTTAATTCAGAATCATCTGTTCATTCAAGCGCATAGCATTATCAATGAGCGAATTTTGATGGAACAAAGTGGTGAAATGAGAAAACTGATTTCTTTGAAGAAAAAAATTCGCCATGTTGAACTGATGTATCGGCAGTTTGAAGTTAGTAAAATCAAAGAATTAAAAGAAGAGTTAGAGCATCTTAATACACAGAACTACTATGAACAATTGGGGGTAGTCAAAAAAGCTGGTCAACTACCTCAAGATGAATTTATTGCGATTGGTAAAAAAATTTTATTGGATGAGCGAATACATAATTTAGTTCGGTCTTGGATTCTTGAAGAACTTGTGAGTCTCCATGTTAAAGAAGAAATTGAATTTCTGTGGAGAGATAATAAGAAATATACTGTTATTCCAGCATCGATTGGTGGACCGTTGGATTGTGCGGCATATCAAAGGATTTTATTATTTTTAGAAAAAGAGCTGATCAATGATGATCCTATTTTGCTCGTAGATGTCTTAGAAGAAATCAGATTGCATTTTGCCTTATTATATCCTTTGGCAGATGACATTATCGAAAATCCCAAATTATGGGCAATTAGTTATATTATCTCATATAATCATTCGATTGCTCAAAAATTTCAAATAGATGAAAAGCGCACAGAAATCGAAAAAATTCAGAAAATCCAAAGTAAAATCCGTTTTGAATTGGAGACGATGGTTTTATAAAATTGAAAAAGGAGGCGAAGCAAAACGAATCACTCGTTTTGTTTGCTCCTTTTTTTTGCAGAAATTAGATATATAGTCACGGTTTAGAGTTGTGGGTTAGGAATAATAGCAGAATGAATGAGAGTAAGTAATAAAGAAAAATTCCTCCTTGAATAAAAGTGATAACTAAAAATAAAAGTGGATAATCTATCGTTGTGAACTGGTAAAAATAACGAATGAGAAAAAATTCTGTGAGCGCTAAAAAAATGGAAAGAACCAAAAGTCTCATATGACGCTGACTCAATACGATCAACTGCCTAACTATAATATTTTCGAAAGCTTATAATAACATAAAAAACGATGATTTTTTATCAAGTTTTAATGTAAATCGATAGATAAATGAGAAAATGTATTGACTGTTAGGAAATCCATTCTTATTGTAAAAAAACTGAAATAAAATAAAAAAACATTACAAAAATTGTAATGTTGGAGTGGAAAATATCTCAATGACCAGTTAAGTTATGGCTACATCTGGTTTTAAATTATGCTATAATTCTTTATATAGCACTTTATTAATAAGTAAAAATGATGCGCCCTGAGGGAATCGAACCCCCGTCTCAAGAACCGGAATCTTACGTGATATCCACTACACTAAGGGCGCAAGCACGTTTACTAGTTTAGCTGATAATTTGATAAATTACAAGGGGAAGGACCAAAAAAATGAAATTTGAACAACATTTGTCACAACAACAAAAACAAGTCCAAAAACTTGCAATGACCCAACAATTACAGCAATCGATTCAGATTTTACAATACAATTCAGAAGAACTTTTTGCATACATAGAAGCTAAATCACTGGAAAATCCTTTGATTGATATTCAAACAGAAACGAATTATAATGATTTTCCAAGTGCAGGCAGTCGCACATACACAAATGAAGAAAACAATTATTTGAATCAAATTCCTGATAACCATACGTCACTTTTTGAATATTTGATCGATCAGATTCATTTGAATTATCGGGATACTTATCTGCGAACGCTGGTATTATTTTTAGTTGAATATATTGATTTAAACGGTTACTTGATGATTGACTTAGAGGAAGCAACGCAAAAAACGGGGGCAACATCGATTGAAATGCTTGATGCGTTGACCTTGATTCAGCAACTAGATCCAGCAGGCGTTGGGGCAAGGGATTTACGTGAGTGTTTGCTCTTACAAGTTGAACGAGATGATATGGCACCAGAGTTAGCTTATATTGTGATTGAAGAAGAGTTTGATCATCTAGCCAATCGAAAATGGAGCCTGATTGCTAAAAAATTCGATGTAGCATTATCAGATATCCAAACGATTTTCGATTACATTCAAACCTTAACACCTGCACCTGGCAGTATTTTTGAATCAACTTCGGGATTATATATTCGCCCAGATTTAACCCTACGGATCAACGGTGAGCAATTAAGGGTTATTTCTAATAAAACGGGTACGCCAACGATTCAGTTTCAACAAGCTTACTTTGAACGAATGGAAGCAACAGATGACAAAGAAGTACAGGACTATATTAAGGAAAAGAAAAATGAATTTGAATGGTTGGAAAAAACAATTATTCAACGTGGAGATACGATTTTAAGAGTCGGTACAGAAATCGTTCAGCGCCAACCAGAATTTTTCTTTAAAGAAGATCGTCCGTTAAAACCAATGACGTTAAAAGAAATTGCGGAAGCGTTGGATATTCACGAATCCACAGTTAGCCGAACGGTTAATGGGAAATACTTGGAAACAGAATTTGGTGTTTTTGAATTACGTTCATTTTTCTCTCACGGTTTATCAAATGATAATACTGGAGAAGAAACGTCCACTAGCAGTATCAAAAAACAACTACAAGCTTTAGTAGATAACGAAAATAAAGCCAAACCGCTCTCTGATCAGAAACTAGTTGAATTGTTAAAAGAACAGGAAATCAAGATTTCTCGCCGAACGGTTACCAAATATAGAGAAGCATTGGGAATCCCTGCTTCGTCTAAACGAAAACGATATGATGATTAAAAAAACGTCTAACTTTTGAGTTTTACTCAAAGGATTAGACGTTTTTTAATCGATCAAGGTTGCCAAACCAAGTGTTCAGAAGGTAAACCATCTTCTATTCCTTGCCAGACAGAGACAAAGTGATTTTTTTCTAAAAGGTGTTTCGATGCACCATTTTTAGGGTCGATTATAGCGTAAAGAGTAGCTTGCGATAGTTGCTCTGATTGTCTTACTAAGTTTAATAAATGAGCTATTATTTTTGTCGCATAACCTTTTCCCCAGTGTTCAGGTAAAATCATGTAGCCAATCTCGATTTTACTTTCTTCATCCCAAGATAATTTTCCAAAGCCAATATAAATATCTTGATCAAAGATTTTATAGTAGCCTGTTTGATCATTATGGCTGGCATTGTAGGCTAAGATTTTTTTGAAATTCTCAATCGCTTCATTTTCTGGTTCTGCTTTTTCAGTAATATAACGCATGACACGAATGTCTTGAGTCAAAATAGAATAAAGCTGTTGATCATTTTCTTGGTAGAAATCGAATGTCAATGGTTTAGTGTGGAGCATTAGTATATACCTCCTAAGGAATAGCTTTTTAGTATAATTTGTTTTTTAGCCTAAATGGATTATTTATCTTATCAAAGAATATGATCAAATAGGGTATTTATTGTTACGATCAGCAGATACGCCACAGCAATTTTTTTATGTCCAACAAAAAAAGTAAGACAAGCAACACCACCAAATAGAATGATTTCAACTAAAATTCGTTCAACTTCACTTAAACGGTTTGGGGATAGAGGAGCCATGTACTTACCCCAAAACAGAACTGTACAAAGGGGGAGAACAATACTAAATATAATTTTTAAAGCAAGTATTCTGAATGTAAGTGTCCCGGCTAATAATAGACCAATTGTGATTAATTCAAGTATGAAACGAATGCTGTCATTGAGTTGTTTGATTATTGGAATCACCTCTTTTCCACAGGACGGTTAATAGATTGTTTCTATCATAACACTGGAGTTAAGGTAAGAGTCAATATAAAACAACAAAAGTAAAGATACAAAATAGTAATTAAGGTCTCAGACTTATTTCAACCTATGGTGTTTATAACTTTATTAGTAGTATTATAGCACCCTCGAAAGGCAATACAAACAGGGGCATAGAGCTTCAAGGGACGATAAAAAAGCTGCCCCATCATAATAGAAGGGACAGCTTTATGCAATAAGCCACCTGACGGATTCGAACCGTCGACCCCCACCTTACCATGGTGGTGCTCTACCAGCTGAGCTAAGGCGGCAACATAAGTAATACAGATAACAGATTACCTTAGAAAGAGTGGTTTGTCAATCAATTTCCGCATTCGACTGTGGAGAAAAAAATGTGATAATTGTTATATAATGAAAGATGAATACGATTTTATAGTCAAACTTTTCATTGACACTAGTCAACAACTCTTGCTAAACTAAAACAAAGGGGAGAAGATAAATATGTTTATTGTATGGGGTAGTAAAGGATTTGAACAAGATTTAGGAGATACGGTGATTCAATGTGACTGTAGCCATTGTAACAACGAGGTGGTTATGCAGGGAAAACAAATCGGACGAAAATTCACGTTATTTTGGATTCCACTTTTTACAACATCATCTAGTCATTATCTACTATGTCCAATTTGCGGATATGGTAAAGAGTTATCTAAAGATGTTTTGGCGCAATACCTAGTTAGTACTGCTGAAACAATCACCGAATAAAAAATTAAAAAAAAGATTTGACATGGAATTTATTTTCCAGTAGAATACAACGTAACAACAAATGAATAACAGTCCGTTGAAGAGAAGAGTAAATTTGGACGTGCTTCACAAGAGAGTCTCGGTTGGTGAAAAGAGATAAGCGCATAAGAATTGAAGATGGCCTCATGAGGACAAGCTGTTGATAAGTAAGCAGCTTCGGGAAAGCACCCGTTATCAAAGCGACAAGTTATAAGACTTGGTCTAAGAAAAGTAATGAGGATTACTTTAAAACAAAGGTGGTACCGCGATTATTCGCCCTTTACTAGCATAAGCTGGTAGAGGGCTTTTTGTATGTTGAATAATACAAGACTGACGAAGGAAGTATGGATCCTTCAAATAACTAAATGAAATGAATAAAGCAATGAGATGGAAAGTACAGATGAAACGATATCTAACAGAGAGCTTGGGTAGCTGAAAACAAGCGGTAAACGACATCTAGAAAATGGCCATTGAGCAGCGCTTCGAGTGAATCATTCATAAGACAGCGACGGATGTACCCGTTATAGTACTAGAGTATAAGCGATCACAGATTGCCGTACTTGATGAGGATATCTATGTGAGTGGATATCAAATAGAGGTGGTAGCACGCAAAAGCGTCCTCAAATGTATAGTTTTATACATTTGAGGATGCTTTTTTCTTTTTAGAACTAACCATAATGGAGGGATGATAAGATGAAGAAAAAGTTAATCAGTCTAGTGTTGATCGTAATGGGGATTGTTGGAATTACAGCGTGTGGTAAGAATGATAAGGTAGCATCAGACCCAGACAAAGCAGTGCCAATCGTTCGAGTCGGAACCTCACCTGGTCCGTATAGTGAATTATTCTTAGAAGCAGTTAAACCGATTCTAGAAAAAGAAGGCTATCAAATAGAACAAACTGAATTTACAGAATTGATTCAAGCTGACGTAGCAATAACAGAAGGTGCCATTGATTTAAATGTAGATCAGCACACTGCTTATCTAAACAACTTTAACGAGAATAAAGGAACGAACTTAGTTGGAATCACACCAATTCCTACTGTCCCGGCTGGGTTGTTCCCAGGAAAGAAAAGCGCATTAAATGACGTAAAAACAGGAGACAAAATCGGGATTCCAGATGATGCGTCGAATACAGCACGAGCGTTCAATCTACTGCAAAAAGCTGGTTGGATTGAATTAGAAGCAGGTGTTGATCCAGTTAAAGCGACTAAAGAAGATATTGTGAGCAATCCAAAAAATCTGGAACTGATTCAAATGTCATCCGCTCAAATACCTCGAAGTTTAGCAGATTTAGATTTTGCCGTAATACCAGGAAGTATTGTTTATAGTGCCAAGCTAGATCCTAAAGATAGTTTACTCTCAGAAGATGTGTTAAAAGAATACGAATTAGTTGCAACAATTGATGAAAAAAATTCAAAAAGCGACTGGGCCCAAGCGGTGGTAAAAGCGTATCATTCCGATGAGTTTAAAAAATATTTGAACGAACATAATCAAGGGAATTATTGGTTTATTCCAAAAGAACTACAGGAGGAACAAAAATGATCGAATTAAAAAATATAGATGTCACCTTTTATCAAAAAAAACAGCAAATCGATGCAGTAAGAAATGTCACCTTAACCATTGAAAAAGAAGATGTATTTGGCATTGTCGGTTATTCAGGAGCTGGCAAAAGTACATTGGTGCGGGTAATCAACTTACTGCAGCGACCAACATCGGGTGAAGTCATTATTAACAATCAAAATATTTTAGGCTTTTCACCGAAAGAACTAAGAGCTCAACGTAAAAAAATCGGGATGATTTTCCAGCACTTTAATCTGATGAAGGAGCGAACGATTTTTGCTAATGTTGATTTTTCACTAAAGTATTCTGGTTTATCCAAAGAACAGCGAAAAGAAAAAATCGAACGTTTGCTTGAGCTAGTAGGTCTTTCAGAGAAAAAAGATGCCTACCCTAGCCAGTTATCTGGTGGACAGAAGCAGCGGGTAGCGATTGCTAGAGCTTTAGCAAATGATCCAGAAATTTTATTGTGCGATGAAGCAACGAGTGCATTAGATCCAAAAACAACGATTCAGATTTTAGAGTTATTAAAGAAATTAAATAAAGAACTCGGCTTAACAATTGTTTTGATCACGCATGAAATGCAGGTCGTAAAAGAAATTTGTAACAAAGTAGCTGTGATGGAAGATGGACAAGTGATTGAACAAAATGATATTGTTTCGATTTTTAGCCAACCAAAAGAAGCCTTGACGAAGGACTTTATCCGAACAGCGACACATATTGACCAAGCCTTGGAGACGATTATTCAACATCCTAGTTTGACTGATTTGGGTGGGAATGAAGTGTTGGTAGAAATTTCTTATGTAGGGGAACAAACAAGTGAACCATTGATTGCACAGCTGTATAGCAAATACCATGTTGTGACGAATATTTTGTACGGCAATGTAGAGATCTTGCAGCAAGTGCCAATTGGCAATTTGATCGTGATTCTTTCGGGAGAAGAAACACAACGAGAAAAGGCAATAGACTTTTTACAACAACAAGGGGTAAAAATCAAAATCTTGAAAACAAGTGAATCAAAAGAAAATGTTATCCCATTACATGTTATCTAAAGCGAGAAAGTAGAAGGAGTGACTTACATGCAGGAATTTTTACAACAGTATTTTCCAAATGTCCTATTACTAAAACAGGAATTTATTGATAGCACGATCGAAACACTATATATGGTCTTTTGGACAGCCATTATCGCAGGAATTTTAGGCACATTACTTGGGGTTGTGCTAGTGGCAACAGGACCTGAGGGGATTTTAAAAAACAGTGTGCTTTATAATATTTTAGAAAAAATCATCAACGTTTGTAGATCCATCCCTTTTATCATCATGCTGGCATTGATTCAGCCGATCACTCGTTTTTTAACAGGAACAACGATTGGGACAACGGCGGCTTTAGTGCCACTGGTGATAGGAGTGATTCCATTTTTTGCACGTCAGATCGAAAATGCGTTATTAGAAGTTGATCCAGGTGTTGTTGAAGCAGCAGAATCAATGGGAACGAGTCCTTTGGGCATTATTTTTAGAGTGTATTTAATTGAAGGATTACCAAGTATCATTCGAGTGTCGTCCGTTACGATCATCAATTTGATTGGTTTGACCGCAATGGCTGGTGCAATTGGTGCAGGTGGGTTAGGAAATTTAGCAATTACTAGAGGTTATAATCGATTCCAAACAGACGTTACAGTTGTCGCAACATTGATTATTTTAGTCTTAGTTTTTGCCAGTCAGTTTATTAGTAACACATTGATCAAGAAAACATCACATTAAAAAATAGTTGAAATGAGGAAAATAAAAATGAAAAAAACAATCAAAATTATCGGATTAGCATTAACAATTGGTTTTGTATTAGCAGGGTGTTCTGCAGGAAGTGCTAAAAGTGAAAAAAATGAAGTCGTAAAATTAGGGGTCGTTGGTGCGAATAATGAAGTATTAGAATCTGTAAAAGAACGTTTAAAAGATGAAGGCATCGACTTACAGCTTGTAGAGTTTTCTGACTATACCCAACCAAATGCGGCATTAGCTGAAAAAGAAATCGACTTAAATTCGTTCCAACATCAAATTTTCTTGGATAACTATAATACAGAACACAAAACAGAGCTTGTGTCTATCGGAAATACGGTTAGTGCACCATTAGGGATTTACTCATCTAAAATTAAAGATGTCAAAGAATTAAAAACAGATGCTGAAATCGCCATTCCAAATGATGCTACAAATGGTGGACGGGCATTATTGTTATTACAAAGTGCTGGATTGATCAAAGTAGATCCTGCTAAGAAACAAACTCCGACAGTCAGTGATGTCACTGAAAATAAATTAAACTTAAAAATCACAGAATTAGATGCTTCTCAAACAGCTAGGGCGTTGCAAGATATCGATGCTTCTGTGATCAATAGCGGGATGGCTGTGGATGCAGGGTTTGTCCCAACGAAAGATGCGATTTTCTTAGAACCTGTGGATGAAACATCAAAACCGTATGTCAATATCATTGTTGCTCGTGAAGCGGATAAAGACAATAAAACGTACAATAAAGTAGTGGACACGTATCAACAAGAAGAAACGAAAAAAGTGATCGAAGAAACATCAAAAGGATCAAGTATCCCAGCTTGGGAAACATTCGGTAAAAAATAAGAGGAGGACGAATAAATGACGATAGTGACAAAACAATCGATTCAAGAAGAAATTCAACAAAATGCAGATGAAGTGATCGTACTTAGACGTCACTTTCATCAATATCCAGAAGCGAGTTTGAAAGAATTTGAAACAATTAAAAGAATCAAAGAAGAGTTAAACAAGCTGGCTATTCCTTTTGAAGCGGTCGGTGAAACAGGCGTATTAGCTACGATAGAGGGTGAAAAATCTGGTAAGACAATTATTTTAAGAGCAGATATTGATGCGTTAGAATTAGAAGATGCTACGGGTAAAGACTATCAATCTAAAAATCCCGGATTAAATCATGCCTGCGGTCACGACGGACATGCTGCAGCATTATTGGGAGCAGCTAAAGTGTTGAACAGCCATAAAGAAGATTTTGCTGGTACGATCAAATTAGCCTTTCAACCTGCGGAAGAAATCGGAGCTGGGGCTTGTCAGTTTGTCGATGGCGGTTTTGTCGAGAACATCGATCAGGTTTTTGGGATCCACTTAGATTCAAGTGTTCCTGTAGGGAAATTAGTTGCGACTAAAGGGGCCACGAATGCATCTTGTGACATTTTTACAATTGAGGTTGAAGGATTAAGTAGTCATGTAGCGCAACCGAATGTTGGTCGGGATGCGGTATTGTCTGCTGCAAGTATTGTTGTAGAACTGCAGAAAATAGCAGCACGAGAAGTCAGTCCTCTAGATCCTGTTGTTGTGGGAATAGGTGTGCTCGATGCTGGAACGAGATATAATATCGTAGCAAATCATGCTAGAATCGAAGGAACAGTGCGAGCTTTCAGTCATGAAACAAGAGCATTTGTTTTACAGCGCGTAGAAAAAATCGCCAATCAAATCGCTGAAGCTCATCGTACTAAAATTGCCTCTTTCCATATCCATGATGCAGCAGGTCCTTTGATCAATGATGATATAGCAACTGAATTAGCTCAAAAAGTAGCAGCTGAAATTGTGGGCAGTGAGAATGTTGTAACCGATCATACAAAGAGTTTAGGCGCCGATGACTTTGCCGACTTTTTACTGAAAGCACCAGGTGTTTATGGACGTGTGGGAACGCGAAATCTAGATAACCCAGAGACACATTATGGTCATCATCATGAAAAATTTGATATTGATGAAGCTGGATTAGCGTTAGCAACAGAATTTCATGTACGTTATGCATTGACGTATTTAAGCTAAAAAACCAAAAGAAGGATTGAGGTTTAATCAACTTTAATTTTTTTTTTACTTGGTAAGAGTAAATCGGTTGATTATAATAAAGTAAAAGATGTAAAAGTAAGGAGCTGATCAATTGGATTGTACATTTCAAACAAAAGAAGGTAGGTTCAATTATCGTGTAGGGGCGATTATTACAAGTGAGCTAGGGTTATTAGTAGTGTCTAATGCAAAAGAACCGTTCTTTTATTCAGTTGGCGGACGAGTAAAAATGGGGGAAACAGCAGACGCTGCGATTGAAAGAGAAGTTTATGAAGAAACTGGTAGTCAGATTAAAACGAAAGCACTTGGTTTTATTCATGAGAATTTTTTCACGTCAGATCTAACTGGAGAAGAGTATCATGAAATTTCATTTTACTATTATGTAGAACTGCAAAACACAGAAATTTTTTGCGAGTCTTGTAATGAATTTGACGAGGAAGAACAGTTGCAGTGGGTACTGTTTGATCGACTGACTCAATTAGATATAAGACCGACATTTTTAAAAGAGCTGACCAAAAATAAAAATGAAACCATTCAACATCTCGTACAACGAGAATCGATCGATTAGTAATATTCTTGCTTTTCAAAGCAATTATGGTAAACTATTTTTGTAAAGAAAGACTAACTATAAGAAGTCAAGTAAAGAATAAAAGAATTAGTCCAAAATTTAATAACAAAAAAGTGCATAACAAATAAGAGAAAGCAAAGGTATTTTTTTGAGTTACATTCGTATTTCGTAAGGTTCGTTCTTTTTGAGAATCGCATGAACGATGTAACATAACTTTCTGGAAACTGCTCCAAGAGCTGTGAGGTGGTGTTTCCCTTCAGAACGTTTCTTTTCGTAGAAGGCTTTAAGAACAGGATCATGTTGTACTGCAATTAAAGCAGCTGAAAATAAGGCTTTTCTAAGATAAGGGGAACCACGTTTACTCATAACGTTATGTGTTGCTTGATATTGACCAGACTGAGAAACAGTCGCGTCTAGACCAGCGTATGCGACTAATTTTGTAGGATTGGAAAATTTACTAATGTCTCCAATTTCCCCAAGAATAGTAGCGCCATTGATTGGTCCGATTCCTGGGATCGTTTCAATGACAGAATGCAGAGTAACCATGATTTTTTTGATTTCAGTTTCAGTATCTTTAATTTGGGCTTCCAGAAATTTAAGTTGTTCAATCATTGATCGTAATTGGAAAGTAAAGGTCTCTTGAGCAAAAGTAATACCAAAAGATCGACTCGCAGCACTTTTTAAGGCATTGGCTTTATCTATCCCTAAACGATTGTGACTCGCTTCTTTAAGTAGTTTCGCAAGAGTATTCGCAGAGATATCATGGAGTGTTTCAGGAGAACTAAATTCAAGTAAAATTTCTTTTGATGCTTTACCAAAAACACCTGATTTACCGAATACTGAGTCATACTCAGGGAAAACTTGGTCTAATACGGCAATGATTTTACGTTTAAAGTCACTCGCTGTCCCAACTAGGTAAGTACGATAACGGGAAAGCTGTTTAAGAGAAAAAATATTTTCATCAGAGAGTGTCGTTTCAACAAAGGAACCGAAGCGAATCAGATCTGCAATTAAAACTGAATCAATAATATCATTCTTGCGTTTACGAATTTCTGTCCCTTTACGCCACCCATCCGTTTGGATGGGGTTAAGAACATGAATTAAAAACTCTTTTTCATGTAAGTATGAAAAAACCGTTAACCAATAATGACCGGTAGCTTCCATACCTACAGTAAAATCATCTGATGAAGAAGAAAAATCATGAATTTTTCCAAGTAATTTTTCTCCACCTTCAATGGTATTCGGAAAAGAAAATCCTTTAAGAACAACCTTTCCTTCATCATTCATGATTGAAGCAACATGGGAACGTTTCCCAATATCAATTCCAATGTAGAACATAATTATACCGCCTTCACCAAACCATCAATAAAATTTGCAATCATGCATCAGCCACTCCTTTAATTATAATATCGCCCATTGTTTCACCATAAGCCAATTGAATATTTTTGTTTGTAAAAGTTGTTGCAACTGGGCCACATGCGATGAGTTTCTTCTTTAAAATGATCACATCATCAAAATAATGTGCAACTTTGTGAAGATCATGATGGACAATCACAATTGTTTTCCCAGCGTCTTTTAACTGTTTAAGAATATCCATAATAACCTTTTCACTAGTCATATCGATTCCTACGAAAGGTTCATCTAAAACGATAACATCTGCTTCTTGAGCCAGCACACGGGCAATAAATACTCGCTGTAGCTGTCCACCTGATAGTTCACCAATCTGACGTTTAGCAAAGGCCTCTAGTTGGACTGTTTTAAGAGCCTTCATCGCCTGCTCTTTTTCTTGTTTTTTAGGACGCTTCATAATACCTAACTTGGGGTAAGTTCCTAAAAGAACAACCTCCAAGACATTGATTGGAAAAGACAAGTCCAGTGCACTACGTTGTTCTACGTAAGCAATTCGCTTCTTTTGAGAATCGATAGGCTGCTCTCCTAGAGAAACTGTTCTGGCATCTGCTTTGAGTAAGCCAAGCATTCCTTTTAAAAAAGTTGATTTTCCTGCACCATTGGGACCAATGATCCCAGTGATTTTTCCAGCAGGGATTTGTAGTGAAATATCAATCAACGCTTTTTGACCTTGATAACTAACAGTTAACTGCTCAACTGTAATGTTATTATTATTTATAGACATAAAAAAACCTCCTTTTTAGGTTTACCTTAAAATGAGTATAAGGTAAAGTTAAATTAAAATCAACCAATTTTTTAGGTTTGCCTAAAAATAATAAAAAGAACCTGAAATATAACTTAAAAAGTTATATTTCAGGTTCTTTTTATGCGGATAGACGGTGAGAACAGAAGCAACTACTCCACTCCGTTTTGATCTCACTAACTTTTACGAATGAAAGCTAAGCCCTCCACTTTGATTACATCAAATTCTAAGTGTTAAGTAGCAAATTTTAATGAAGCCCACATTTCATTACATTGAAACTACTCACTGTTGTATGGACCCAACGAGTTGAAAATAGAATTTGCTAACTGCTGAAGTGTTTTATCCTCAGGTTTTTGATTAGAAAGAAGAATCACAGCATTTTGTCTATCTTTTGAAACTCTCGCATTTGACTCAAAACCTGCTTCGGTTCCGTGTCCTCTAATATAATTTGAAAAAGAATAAAGACCACCCATATACTTTGAGCCGATTTCTGGAGTCCAAACTTCATCGATAATTTGTTGATCAATAATTTTACCTTCAAGTAAACTCGAGTAAAATGAATAAAGATCGCCTACAGTCATACCAACATTTCCAGTACCAACTTCTTGATCAAAACCTAAAGGATCATCTTTTATTTCAGAAGCAAAATTTTTACCGTCAACCTTCTTGTAAGCATAGGTTCGATTACTTGATTTGATAAAATCATTATAAAAGCATGTATGTGATAGTCTAAGACCATGATTAAAAGTTTTTGTGAACAATGTTCGATAAGAAGTTCCTGTTAACTGTTCTAGAATGCCTACTAAAATAGAATAGTTGACTGCTTCATATTTGTATTGACCATAAACATCCATCGTTGCGTTAGAGATGGAAAACTGAACAAAATCATCCTCCGACATCATAATAGTCGGCTTGATTTTTTGTTGTAACCCAGATGTCATTGATAATAATTGCCGAATGGTTATTCTTTGGCTATCTGGAACATTTGGATAGAAACGATCCACTGTATCATCTAATGAAAGCTTTTGAGCTTGAACTTGTTGTAAAATAAGAGCGGCAGTAAAAGCCTTTTGAATCGAACCAATTTGAAAAGTGGATAGATAGGTGTTGGGTCGACTTTCAGAAAAATTAGCATAACCAAAGCCTTTTTGCAAAATAACTTGGCCATCATGAATAATCAAAGCAGAACCAATAAATTGACTATCTTCTAACTTCTGGTTTATTTCATTGGCAAAATTAGAAGCAGGCTGAACTTCTTGATCTAAATGCTCTATTTTTTCGCTACCGTTGGCTTGTGTTTGAGAAGATTCAGTTGTTTGTTCGACCTTTGTATTTGAGCTTTTAGAAAGGGTAGGCTCAGAATGATTTTGGAAAAACAAAAGGTAAAGTTCGATGCCAACTAAAATGATTAAAATGAAGGTAATTAATATAGGCATATAAGGATTGCTTTTTCTATGATGTTTTTTGTGACGCATAAGTCGATCACCTCCGATTATTCTTTATTTTACTGATACAAAAAAGAATCGCAAGGTGATTCTAAGGGATTTAACGAACAGTTTTGTAAGCACGAACTTTCTTCGTTTAATCGTCTCAATATTTTCAATTATTTGTCACAAGAAAGAAAAAGATCCATGATTTTTTACTGAATCAGTGGTAGAATAGAACTTGAAGTTTTTTAAGTATAAGAATTGAAAAAAACTAGATCACGGAGGAAATCATGACCCAAAAATACCAAGACAAAACATTACGAATCTTTAGTTTGAATGCCAATCGTCCTTTAGCAGAGAAAATTGCTGAAGTTGTCGGGACTGAACTGGGAAAAAGTACGGTGCGCCAATTTAGTGATGGAGAGATTCAAATCAATATTGAAGAGAGTATTCGTGGGGACCATGTTTTTCTTGTTCAATCGACTAACCTTCCAGTGAATGACAATTTAATGGAATTGTTGATCATGATTGATGCATTAAAACGAGCAAGTGCTAAAACAATCAATGTGGTATTACCTTATTATGGCTACGCGAGACAAGACCGTACAGCTAAACCGAGAGAACCAATCACAGCAAAATTGGTCGCTAATTTGTTAGAAGAAGCAGGTGCTACACGTGTATTGACACTGGATCTACATACAGTTCAAGTACAAGGATTTTTTGATATCCCAGTGGATAATCTATTCACGATGCCGCTATTTGCGCATCATTATCGTCAGCAACAGTTGACAGGGGAAGAGATTGTGGTAGTCTCTCCTAAAAATAGCGGTGTACAGCGTGCGAGAAGTTTATCTGAATATTTAGATGCAACGCTTGCTATTATTGACCAAGATGAAGTAGAGGGGGTACGCTCAGGTTATGTGATTGGTGAAGTCAAAGGCAAAACGTGTATCTTAGTAGATGACATTTTAAATTCTGGTAGCACAATGGCGACTGCCGCAGAGATTTTAAAAGAAAATGGAGCAAAATGTATCTATGCTTGTGCATCACACGGTTTATTGTCTAAAGGAGCTAAAGCCACATTAGATGCTTCACCAATTGAGCAAATTTGTGTGACGGATTCAGTCTTTATCTCAGAAGATCGCAAGCCAGTTTCACTAAATGTTGTATCATGTGCGGAATTAATGGGAGAAGCAGTGAAACGAATTCACGAAAATACACCAATGAGCCCGCTATTTCGTTTAGAAGAAAAATAATAACGATCTGCTTAAATCAAAAAAGAAGTTCAGCTATTATTTTAGACTGGACTTCTTTTTATCGTTTAGATTGATCGAAGAAAAGAAGGGAGTTACACCTGTGAATGAACAGAAAAAAGGTGTTTTATTAGGATTTATTGCGTATGTATTTTGGGGGATCATTCCAATTTATTGGAAATTACTACCGACAGTTGATCCGCTTGATATCTTGTGTTACCGGATCGTTTGGTCATTTTTATTTATGATCGTCTATATTTTGGTGACTAAAAGATGGTCATTATTTTTAGCGGAGGTCAAAACGGTACTGAAAGATAAGAAAAAGTTAGTTGCTATTATTTGTGCGGCTGTTTTGATTTCTATCAATTGGTTTACATTTATTTATACCGTTAGCCAAGGACATGTTACTCAAGCAAGTTTAGGCTATTATATGAATCCTTTAGTCAATGTCCTGTTGGCAACGTTGATTTTGAAAGAAAAATTGAGTCGTTCAGGAATGATTGCCTGTGCTTTAGCATTAGCTGGCGTAATCTTATTAACGATTCAAACTGGAGAAATTCCGTTAGCACCCTTGATTATGGCTGTGACATTCAGTTTTTACGGTTTGATTAAAAAAGGTGTCACCGTAAGTTCATATACTGGTTTGACGATTGAAACTTTTGTCATTTTACCTGTTGCGTTGATTTATTTAGTCTTCTTTTCACGACAAGGATTTATGAATTATGAAGCATCTACTAATTTATTATTGATGGGGGCAGGCGTTGTTACAGCGATTCCGCTATTACTTTTTGCACAAGCAGCGAAACAAATTTCCTATATCATTCTAGGTTTTATTCAATATGTGGGACCGACTTTGATGCTGATTTCGGCACTATTTTTATACCATGAACCTTATTCAGCTGACCAATTTATTGCATTTGGCTTCATTTGGGCGGGGATCGCCGTCTTTACCTATGGCAACATTTATACTTATCGAAAAGAAAAACGGTTTGCAAAATAAGCGATAGAAGAAGCAATCTTTGAGTAAGATTTTCAGTTATGTTAAACTAAATCCATTAAAAATGATTCAGAAAGGACGAGTTCAGTGGAACCCATTTATTTAGATCACGCAGCAACTACGCCAGCACATCCGGCTGTCATTGACATAATGGCCAATGAAATGGCCAATACAGTTGGTAATCCGTCCAGTATTCATACATTTGGCAGACAAGCACATCGTAGGTTAGAAGACATTAGACAAGTGATCGCAGCTAGTCTGGATGTATTGCCTCATGAAATTATCTTTAATAGCGGCGGTACAGAAGGAGACAATACAGCCATCATTGAAACGGCACTTTCTAAAAAAGAACAAGGTATGCATCTGATTACAACGATGATCGAGCATCCAGCGGTGTTAGAAACAATGAAGTATTTGGAAAAAATGGGTTTTGAAGTAACCTATCTGCCTGTTGATGAGAATGGGGAACTGGCTATTGCCGATTTTGAGAAAGCTTTGCGGGATGACACGATTTTAGTTTCAGTGATGTATGGAAATAATGAAATTGGGAATTTATTACCGATCAAAGAAATTGGTGCATTATTAAAAACGCATCCAGCCATATTTCATACAGATGCTGTTCAAGCCTATGGGTCTGAACTGATTTCACCGCACGAATTTGGGATTGATCTATTAAGTATTTCCGCTCATAAAATCAACGGACCAAAAGGTGTTGGCTTTTTGTTTAAAAATGATGCAATCTCTTTACCAGCCTTTTTACATGGTGGGGAGCAAGAAGAAAAACGTCGAGCAGGAACAGAAAACTTAGCAGGAATTGCTGGGATGGGGGAAGCTGTTACGCTTTTGACCGAAAGTGAAAAAGAACAGCGACATAAGAAATATGCTGAATATCAACAACTGATTTTAACTCATTTGAATGAAAATAAGATTGTTTATGAGATCAACGGTAATCCTGAAAATAAATTAGCGCATATTTTAAACTTACGCTTCCCTGGAGTATCAAGTGACTTATTATTGATGCACTTAGATCTTCAAGGAATTGCCATTTCAACAGGTTCAGCGTGTACGGCAGGAACAGTAGAGCCGTCTCATGTTTTAGAGGCGCTGTATGGCAAGAATCATCCGGCGATCAAAGAATCTGTCCGAATCAGTTTTGGATTAGGCAATGATTGCGAACAAATCCAACGATTTTCAGCAATTTTGAGTGAAACGATTCAAAAAATTAAGCAGTAATCAAAGAAAAGTAGGAATAGAACTAGTAAAAAGAAAGCCTACCAACTATAATAAAAGAGACAATAAATAAAGAGGTGGAAAAATGGCATTTAAAGAAAAAGCAACAGTAGAAGGTTGTACAGTATTTTATAAAGTAAATGAACAAGCTAAAAAATATACACTGAAAGATAATGGTTTCACTGAAACAAATTCAGGAAATTTTCAATTTATTCGTCCCTTGGATGCAACGCCCCAAAGTAAAGAAGGTTTTAAATTAAAGATTACGATCGCTGAAGATTTAAAAACATTGAAAATGTCTGTTACAACTGCTAACGGGTTAAAAGCAATGAATATCTTCAAAAACGAAACTCATGCAATGAGTCAAGAAAAATTTTATTTCTTGATGGATGGTATGATTAGCCGTGGTGTGTTAGAGAAGGCATAAACTGAGGCATATTAAAATAAGACAAGATCTATGCAGATCGAGTCTTATTTTTTTATCCTATATTAGAGAAATATGTACTAAGAAAGCAGTCGTTTCCTCTCAATACCTTTACTTCTTCCAAAATACTAGTATAATAAGTATCACTGAAAAGTTACGACCTTCAAATCGTAGATGAGTTCAGAATCTAAATTGAAATGATGGTGATCAAATGACAGATAACAGCAAAACTCGTGTCGTTGTAGGCATGAGCGGAGGTGTAGATTCTTCTGTTACCGCGTTGCTTTTAAAAGAGCAGGGCTATGATGTCGTAGGCATCTTTATGAAAAATTGGGATGACACCGATGAAAATGGTGTCTGTACAGCTACGGAAGACTACAAAGATGTAGCAAAAGTTGCCGATCAAATTGGTATTCCTTATTATTCAGTCAACTTTGAAAAGGAATATTGGGATCGCGTATTTGAATATTTTCTTGCAGAATATCGAGCAGGTCGCACGCCGAACCCTGATGTGATGTGTAACAAGGAAATCAAATTCAAAGCCTTTCTAGATTATGCGATGCAACTTGGGGCAGATTATGTCGCAACTGGGCATTATGCTCAAGTCGAACGAAAAGAAGATGGCACTGTGCGCATGTTGCGTGGAGTGGATAACAATAAAGACCAAACATATTTCTTGAGTCAATTGTCTCAAGCACAATTAGCTAAAACAATGTTCCCGTTAGGTGGCATGGAAAAACCAGAAGTTCGCGCAATCGCTGAAAGAGCCAATTTAGCAACGGCTAAGAAAAAAGACTCAACAGGGATCTGTTTTATAGGTGAAAAGAACTTCAAACAATTTCTAAGTAACTACTTACCTGCCAAAAAAGGAAATATGGTAACGCTAGATGGTGAAATCAAAGGACAACACGATGGATTGATGTATTACACAATCGGTCAACGCCAAGGTTTAGGTATTGGCGGCGGCAAAGGCTCGCAAGAACCTTGGTTTGTCGTAGGGAAAGATTTAGCAACGAATACATTGTATGTTGGGCAAGGTTTCCATCACGAACAATTGTATGCGACACATTTAGATGCCAGTGAAATTCATTTCACTGTTGATACAGAAATGCCAAAATCATTTGAATGTACAGCAAAATTCCGTTACCGCCAAGATGACATCCCTGTTAAAGTGGTGTTAACAGGTGACGGAACCAAGGCCAAAGTGATTTTCTCAGAACCTGTTCGAGCAATCACGCCAGGACAAGCTGTTGTCTTTTATGACGGTATGGAATGCCTTGGTGGTGGCTTGATTGATCAAGCTTACCAAGAAGAAAAAGTATTACAATATATCTAAAAAAAACGAGTAGGATTTTTCCCTACTCGTTTTTTTGATTACTGTTTTGAATATAAGCTCTAGATTCTGGTGAAATTACTAGGTAAACCATTGAACCTAACTCAAGCACACGAAATGCCAACATGATCATTTTGGGAAACAGGCTGACCATCATTGGGGGATAAAAGTACATTAAGAAAATAAATGGAATGAAGAGTACAGAAACGAGGTAGCCTTTTTTTCCACCTGTCATTAAACCAGCGATCACAATGATATAGATAAGAAAAACAAAAATTTGATACCACACATCTGCACTGAAACTAGACTTTCCTTCGACCACTGTTTTTAACGCCATAATCAGGGAAATGATGAGTAAAATATTATTATATAATAGTAAATAAATTGCGATAGAATTCCAAAATACAGGTTTTTTCATAATTAAGAAACGTTCCTTTCTGTTCTTTACATAGTTTAGCAAATGCTATTTCTATTCGCAATCAAATAAAGCAAAAATCAAGTTTATTCTCTCGTCTATTTCAAGTTATGGTAAAATTAAACGAATGAACGTTTAGACAAAAAACTATTTCACAAGCACTTAAGTTGAAAGTTTTACTCTAAGTGACTAGAATAGCACTTGTAGAAAGAATTGGAGTGATCGATCAATGTACCAAGTTGTTACCATGTATGGCGATAATGAGCCTTGGTGGTTTTTTGAAGACTGGCAGGAAGATATTGAAGAAAATAAAACATTTGATTCTTTGGAAGATGCAGAACGTTACTACATAAAAAAATGGCAAGAACTTTCTTCAACATACGAATACATAAATACAAAAGTGAATTATTTAGCGGCCTTCTGGAACGCGGGGGATGAACGCTGGTGTGAAGAATGTGATGAGGATCTGCAGCAATATAAGGGATTAGCTTTGTTAAAGGATCTCCAAGCGGTGACGTTTGAAAGTGGCGATGATTTTCATGAACGCCATAATGACTGTGCAAAACCAAAATGTTGTAAGTCAAGCCTGGTTTAGAAATAGAGATAGAGAGTAAGATACGCTCCTAGTATCTTACTCTCTATATTTTCGTTTTCTGAAAAAATAAATGATTGAAAAAATAAAAAAGTCGAAAAAGAGTGCTTCGAAATGCCAAGGGGAATTTCCCATAACTTCCCTAAAAGGGAGTCCGCCAGAAATGATTGGGTAGTAATGAAATGGACCGTCTGGCATAAAATTAAAAATCATTCCTAAAATGAATTGAACCAGATGCAAAAATAGTAGAACTAGCATAGAGTAGACTAAGGAATCTGAAACAGTTTTTTTCTCTAATTCATCCAATTTTCCTTTTCTTACCTGACCTAATACACTAATCGCATTAAAAACAGAAGCTATCGAAAACACTGCAGCAAATATGAAAATAACCGTAGAAATTATCCCAACATAAATCATCTGTCATTCCTCCTCTAACTGAAAAATTTCTTCCACATGCATATCAAAATACTTTGCTATTTTTAAAGACAATTCTAAGCTTGGGTTATACTTTGTTTTTTCAATAGCATTCATAGTTTGTCTAGAGACACCTAAGTCAGTGGCCATCTGAATTTGGGGTATCTTTTTGCTTTCACGTATTTCTTTGATCTTATTATGAACATTCATAAGTATACGCTCCTACTAGTAGTAAAGATATCTTTACTATATTTTAGCACAGTCAAATAAATGAGTAAAGATATCTTTACGCTTTTTACCAAAAAAAGAAAAGCAATAACGATTTCTCAGAAGATTGCTTTTCTCGATGCTATTTTGCCTTAATCCTTACAAACCCATTTACCATCTTCCAGATTACAAGATCCATTTTCTGAATGACTATTTTCGATAACATCAATAATTGGCGTTTCTTTTTCCTTGATGGTTTGAATGGCTTGGATGATTTGATCCATTGGCTGCGCTCCATTGATCAGATATTTTCCATTCACGATCAATGCTGGAACGCCAGTCAATTGATACGCGTTTGCAATGCGGAAATCATCTTCAACCAAAGCAAACGTAGCAGGATCAATAAATGCTTGCTGCCACTGCTCAAAATCAATCGAACTAGTTTTGACGATTGATTCAATCACCGCAATATCTTCAATATTTTGACTTTCAACAAATAAACCTGTTTGCAAAGCATCAAAGATCGCCCAATAACCAGTTTCCCCTCCTACAACACCAGCTGCTTTTGCCGCAAGTAAAGCGTTCATAGAAGTTGGAAAAAGAAAATCAGCTTTTTTCATTCCCTCAATATTAAAGCGATGGAGATCGTCATTTTGATTGGCATGAACCCAGTGAGATAGGATTTCATTTTTGGCATTTTCTCTAGAACCAAACATCTGCACGTGATCTTCTTCATCCCTAGCTAAGGCAAAGGAGCGGTGGATGATGTTTAGTTCAGGCATCTCTTTTTGAACTTGTCTCATTCTATATGACATGGGAAAACAAAAACTGCAGATAACATCGTGAAAAAATTCAATTGTGATCATAGTTTCTCCTTCAGTATCATTATTATATGCTTACAATTAGTAAGTGTACAGTTCTTCTATTTAGATTTCAATTAAAAAGCTTAGATAAAAGGCGAAAAGAACTTGCCGAGTGTGGTAAAATCAACGTATTGACATTTTAAAGATGAATTCAATTTACATAAGAGAGACAGAAAGTGAGTGAACCAAATGGCAAATAAACAACTAATTATTACTGAAAAACCTAGTGTTGCCAAAGATCTAAGTAAAGTACTTGGTGCAAATCAAAAAAATAAAAGCTATTATGAAGGACCAACTGTGATTGTGACGTGGGCGTTAGGACATCTGTTAGGATTAAAAATGCCTGAAGACATCAACAAAGAATGGCAATCATGGCAAATGGAGACGCTGCCGATGGTGCCAAAAAACTTAGGGATCAAACCGTTACCAAAAACAGGTCATCAATTAAAAGCAATCAAACAATTAGCAAATCGTAAAGATGTTACAGAAGCGGTGATTGCAACGGATGCTGGACGTGAAGGGGAGCTTGTTGCTCGCTGGATTTTAGAATATGTCAACTTTAATAAACCCGTCAAACGTCTATGGATTTCTTCACAAACGGATAAAGCAATCAAAGATGGTTTCAAGAAATTACGACCAGCAAAAGAATACGACAATCTATATTATTCGGCATTGGCGCGCGCTAAAGCCGATTGGCTAGTCGGTCTAAATGTTACCAGAGCATTAACCGTAAAATATCAAGATAGCTTATCAGCAGGAAGAGTACAAACGCCAACGCTATCTCTAGTTCGTCAACAAGAAAAGAAAATTGAAAGCTTTAGACCCCAGACTTATTTTTCAGTAGAGCTGCACGTTCAAAAAGAAAAAGCGAAACTGGTTCAAAGCAACCCCTACGCATTTAAAGAACGGAACGATGTTGAAGCGTTTGTGAAAAAACTAAGCGAAGGAAAAGGTAAAGTAACAGATATTCAAGAAAAAACGAAAACAGAACAAGCACCACTTCCTTATGATTTAACAGAAATCCAAAGAGAAGCCAACCAACGCTACCAATTTTCTGCAAAGAAAACACTGTCGCTAGTTCAAAGTCTCTATGAATTCCATAAAATCGTAACGTATCCAAGAACCGATAGTAAATATTTAACAACCGATATGAAAGCAACGATGAAGGAACGATTGCAGGCAGTGAGTGATTTTGCACCAGAAGTTAAAACGTATATCAAAGATGGCGGGCAAGTCAAACTAACCAAAGTTTTCCAAAATGAGAAAGTGACAGATCACCATGCGCTGATTCCTACTGAACAACGTCCTCGTTATGAAAAATTAAGTGGAGACGAACAAAAAATCTATAATATGATCGTGACTCGTTTCCTTGGTATGTTTGCTGAACCACATCGTACAAAACAAACAAAAGTTACTGTAAGCTTTGGTAAAGAACAATTTATCTTCCGTCAAAGTAAAGTCGAGGTAGCTGGTTGGAAACAAGAAAAAGAAGACGTGGTTCCGTCTGTTGACTGGACATTAGGAATGGTGATTCCACCAAATTTCACTATTAATAAAGAACTAACGGCACCACCAAAACCTTTGACCGAAGGAACTCTTTTAGGTTTGATGGAAAAACACAGCTTAGGAACTCCGGCCACACGTGCTGAAATCATTGAAAAGCTAATCAAGTCAGAGTTGATGGAGCGCAATACCAACGGCTTAAATGTGTCACCAAAAGGTAAGCAACTACTTGAACTAGTCAACCCATCGTTAGTAACACCTGAGCTAACCGAAAAATGGGAGAAAACACTAGAAGCAATTGCTAAAGGTAAACAAAGCAGTACTGTTTTCCTAAAAGAAATCGAGCAAGATACTAAAAAGCTTGTCAACGAAATCAAACAAAGCGAAAGCAAATACCAAGATTTTTCAATCACACAAAAGAAATGCCCAGAATGTGGTTCAAACTTACGTGAGAAAAATACCAAAGACGGTAAAATTTATGTATGTTCTAATCAAGATTGTAGCTACCGTCGCAGAAAAGATCCTAAAGTTTCAAACCACCGTTGTTCTCAATGCCACCGTAAAATGGAAATTATTGATGGGAAAAATGGTGCTTACTTTAAATGTAAATACTGTTCGATCACAGAAAAAATGCAGGATAAAAAAGAACGTAGTAAAAAACTAAGTAAACATGAAGAACGTAAGTTAGTGAAGAAGTACTCGCAAAAAGAAGAACCAGAAGAAAGTGCCTTAGCACAAGCGTTGAAAGCAGCGATGAAACAAGACTGATTCTCGTTAACTAAGGAATATATTTTAAACGTAATAAAAAAACATTCTACTCGCCTGACTAAAGAAAGTATCTTTGGTTGGGATAAAGCGGAATGTTTTTTTATTATGTGGAAATAATCATAAATAATTGATTGAATAGTGCTTTTTAATCTTCGCTATATATGAAATTTATATCTAAAAACAAATAATAAATCCATAAACAGCTTGTTAAATCGTTTTGTTTTGTTATATAATGATATTGTTAACATAAAGGAGGAATTTTTTTGAAAAAGAGTAAAATGAATTTGATAACAGGAGTTTTTGTTTTGGGAGTAATTATAAGTTTCGGTGTTTTCAGTCAAGGAACTTTAGCAAATGAGAAAAAAATATACGTCTCAGATGATTGGTTAAGAAAAAGTATGGTCGATCAAATTGAAGAACCGGTAGAAAATGAATTGCCGACAGCTCAACAAATGAGTGAAATTAAAGAGATAAGTGGCACTGATAATGGATCTATAGAAGGAGTTCAATATGCAATAAATGCTGAAAAAATACAAATTAGTGGTTTAGGAATCACTGATTTTCGTCCTATTTCTGGTATGAATAACTTGAAAGAATATCATGCGTATTCTTCATTGATACAAGGGGATGAAGAACAAGTATTAAATATTACCCCTTTTGGTGAATTACAAAATCTTGAAAATTTATATTTTGGTTATGCAAATATCCGCGATTTTAGTATGTTATCAGAATTACCTAAACTAAAATCTATTCAAGCATTTGGGGGGATAAATGTTAATTTGCCAACCGTTTATGTGGATAAATCAACTAAAAAATTCGTGATGGAGCATCCTGTGAAATACTCTAAACAATTTGATGGTAAAAGAACAGTTAGTGGCTCTACAGATAAACAAGGTGTAACGGTAGAACCAGGTATTGAAAATAATGCGGTTATTATAAATAATCTGGATGAAAGTATTTCTAAAGTATATTTGTCTTTTGAAGCCTCATCTAAAGATAATGATATAAGTAATGGTTTCTTTGCTTCATTTAGTTGTGAGATACCAATTGTTTGGTATTAAAAAATAGAAGATTTATTAAATAACCAGAGAGTGCTCTCTGGTTATTTTTTTGAAAAAATGATTGGTATATAAGTTTTATAGTGAATGTTTTTATGGATATCAGATTAAACTCAACTAGTTGATAAATAGATTTAGATCGCATGTTATAATTTAATTGAGGGTGAAAATAGATAATTAATTTTTGAGAGGAAGGTATTCATCATGAAGAATAATATAAAAGTAATACAACAGCAAGCTGAACTAGATGCTAAATTCATGAAACAAGCCCTAAAACTTGCTCAAGACGCTGGCAATAATGGAAATGAACCATTTGGAGCGGTACTTGTCAAAAATGACAAAGTTGTTTTAACCGGTGAAAATCAGATCCACACGGAATGTGATCCCACCTATCACGCTGAATTAGGCATTATTCGTGATTTTTGTACGAGTCAAAAAATAACAGATTTATCAGAATATACCCTGTATACAAGTTGTGAGCCCTGTTGTATGTGCGCCGGAGCTATGGTGTGGAGCAATTTAGGTAGAATGGTTTATAGTTTAGGACATGATGAATTAGCTGAGATCGCCGGTTTTAATATTATGATCGGCAGTGAAGAGATTTTTTCAAAAAGTCCGAATAGACCTGAAGTTGCCAAAGGTGTACTAAAAGAGGCGGCAGTGCCAGTGTATGTTGATTATTTTCAAGGATAAAGGATAAGGTGAGTCGAAAGATGAGAAAAAATGAATATCTAGCTTTAGTTGCGATGGAAGAGTGTGCAGAGATCCAACAAGCCTTGTCAAAGGCAATCAGATTCGGGTTTGATGATCATCATCCTTCAAGAGCTGACGAAACCAATGAAGAACAACTGTTGACAGAATTTTATCAATTGACTGCGATGATCGAAGAAATGCAGAATAAGGGGATCATTGCAGGTTTTACTCAGGAAAAAATAGAGAAAGTGAAGAACGATAAGATTAAGAAAGTTTATAAATATATGGATTATTCTGAAGAAAAAGGGTTGCTAGAAAAAAGTTTTAACTCAAAATGATTTTAGGGACCAAACTTAAAAATAATTTTATTGTAATGATAGAGGTATTGGGGTGGTGTTGGTGAAAAAGAAGTTAGGGATTGCTATATTGTTGATTCTTATTATTGTTTATGGTGTGTCCATAAGTGGTAAAAAAGGATCAACAGAAAATGCTATTATTACAGCTGAGAAGTCTGAAAAATTTAAAACGACTGAAATTGAAACGGCGATTGCTCGTGTGAAGAAAGAGTTTAAGGGATTTACTAACTGTGAGATGACCAAACTTTACTATAATGAAGAAAAATCGAATGTGGAAATCAACCATTATTTAACAGAGAATCGAGAAAATAAAAGTGTAAAAAATGCAGACAAAAAAGATTTCATTGTTTTGTATTCTGATTTTGAGGTTGGAGAAGAAAATGATCAAAATTCTGGTTTTATACCAGGTTCTAATCATAAAGCCTGGATGTGGTTATTGAAAAAGGATAAATTTTGGAAAAAATGGGAAGTCGTAACTTCCAGAGTTTAAATTAGTGATCATTCGATACATAATAATCTGCGCGATAACGTATATATTTTTAGTTTAGGTCTAAATAAAAAAATACTTCATTCGAAGTATTTTTTTATTCCATCATCAAAACTCTCTTTTCTTATTTTTTCCCAAGAACAAGGGAATAATTTAATGAAAATGGGCGGAAACATTTGTATTTTGCAATAAAAGGAGTATACTCTAAATTGGAATCATTCTAAATTTAATAAAAAGAGTTTCCACACACATATTGTCTTTAGGTTTATTTTATTCTAGGTTTTGATTCATTTGGACTGTCCCAACCACAGTACAAATGAATAATGATTTTGAATGAAATTAGCTTATTCTTTTTGTGGAGACAGTAAAAACAAGGGGGATTATTGATGTTTGATATTGTAACATTAGCAAGATTCCAATTTGCAATGACGACAGTCTTTCATTACTTCTTCGTACCGTTTTCAATAGGATTAGCACTTGTAGTCGCAGTCATGGAAACGATGTATGTCGTGAAAAAAGATGAACGTTATCGCAAAATGGCGAAGTTTTGGGGCAACATTTTTCTATTAAGTTTTGCAGTCGGAGTTGTAACAGGAATTATTCAAGAATTTCAGTTTGGGATGAACTGGTCAGATTATTCACGTTTTGTTGGAGATATTTTCGGTGCTCCACTGGCAATTGAAGCGTTACTTGCATTCTTTTTAGAATCAACATTCTTAGGTTTATGGATTTTTACTTGGGATAAAGTAAGTCCTAAACTGCATTTAACATTTATTTGGTTGGTGGTATTCGGTTCAATGATGTCTGCTTTTTGGATTTTAGCAGCAAACAGCTTTATGCAACATCCAGTTGGCTATACTTTAAATAATGGTCGTGCTGAGTTAATTGATTTTGGTGCCGTAATTGGCAATCCAAAAGTTTGGTATGAGTTTACACACGTCTTGTCTGGCGCAATTGTAATGGGCGGAATGATCGTTGCAGGTCTTGCTGCGTTCCAAATTTTGAAAAAACGTGATATTAGTTTCCATAAAGTATCTATGCGGATTGGTTTATGGATCGCTTTGTTTGGCTCTCTATCTGTTTTATTTACAGGTGACTTACAAATGAAAGCTTTGATCAATGATCAACCAATGAAATTTGCGGCAATGGAAGGGGATTACGAAGATTCTGGTGATCCGGCCGCTTGGACATTGATTGCGTGGGCAGACGAAGCCCAACATAAACAAGTATTTGGGATTCAAATTCCTTATATGCTAAGTATTCTTTCTTATAACAGTTTATCTGGCTCCGTTGATGGAATGGACACAGTGAATGAACGTTTGAAAGAACAATATGGTGACGATAAAAACTATTATCCACCAGTAAACACATTATTCTGGAGCTTTAGAGTCATGGCTGGATTTGGCGCATTGATGCTTTTAGTTTCAGCGCTAGGTTTATTCTTTAGTCGTAAGAAAAAACCATCACTTTATGAAAAACGCTGGATGGTTTGGATCGTGGCATTATGTACGTTTGCACCATTCTTGGCAAATACAACAGGTTGGTTGATCACTGAACTTGGTCGTTATCCTTGGACTGTTTATGGTCTATTCACGATTGAAGATAGTGTCTCACCAAACGTATCAGTGGCTTCATTATTAACATCGAATATTATTTACTTCATTCTTTTTGCTGGTCTAGGCTCAGTAATGGTTTACTTGATTACTGTAGAACTTAAAAAAGGCCCAGATTATGAAGAAAAGAAATTAGCAGAGGCGAACTCTACTGATGTAGATCCATTTGATAAGGAGGTCTTTGGCGAATGAGTACGTTGCAATTACTTTGGTTTGTACTAATTGGTATTTTATTCTCAGGCTTCTTCTTCTTAGAAGGTTTTGACTTTGGCGTGGGTATGTCGGTTCAAACGTTAGCGCACGATGAAGAAGAAAAAGAACAAATCATCCAAACGATTGGACCGGTTTGGGATGGTAATGAGGTATGGTTATTAACAGCGGGTGGGGCGATGTTTGCATCTTTCCCATACTGGTATGCTTCATTATTTAGCGGGTTTTACTTGATTTTATTTATCATTTTAGTTGGTTTGATCATTCGCGGAGTGTCATTTGAATTCCGTCACCGTATGCCAGATGGCAAACGTCGTAGAATGTGGAACTGGACATTATCGCTCGGTAGTTTTATTGTTCCATTTTTCTTTGGGGTTTTATTCATTGATTTAGTTCAAGGGATGCCGCTTGATGTAGATGGGAATATGATGGCATCATTTACAGATTATATAAATGTATTTTCTGTGGTTGGTGGCGTTGCGTTGACTTTATTATGCTATTTACATGGTTTAAACTATATTGCTTTAAAAACAGAAGGACCCGTTAGAGAACGTGCACGTAACTATGCATCATTCTTCTATTGGATTTTATATGTAGGCTTAGTTGTGTTTGCAGCATTGTTGTACTTCAAAACAGATTTCTTTGATAATAACTTCTTAGTGACGTTATTATTAGTTTTAGGAATTGTAGTATTGACGGTTGTTGCCAATGTGAGTGTATTTAGGAAAAAAGAAATGGTGGCGTTTCTTGCTAGTGGCTTAACATTGATTCTTTTAGTGGCGTTATTATTTAGTGGTTTATTCCCACACGTCATGATCGGTAGCGAGGGGTACTATGATATCTTGATCAAAGATGCTTCAAGTTCTCCATATACTTTGAAAACAATGACATGGTTATCATTAACGATTTTACCATTTGTATTAGCCTATACAGGTTGGTCTTATTATGTCTTTAGAAAACGTATCAAACATCCAGCAATTGCTGCTGTGGGGTATGAAGGATGATCGATAAAGCCATCTTAAAAATGCCGAAAATCAAAAAAATTATGATCTTGCTTGCAGGTTTTTCTTTCCTGCAAGCAGTATTTATTATAGGACAAGCATTTTATTTAGCGAAAGCCGTTGTTGGGTTGTGGGAAGGTGGTCAATTAAGTGACCAGCTGTTGAATATTTTGGTGTTCTTTTTGTTTTATACTGGCAGACATGTGGTGACCTATCTTCGTGAGAAAATGTTGGATACCTTTAGTTATGATCGCTCTCGTGAGTTGAGAGAAGCGTTACTCCAAAAGGTTTTTCGTTTAGGACCAACTGTTGTTCAAAAAAATGGAACAGGGAATATGATCACGATGGCGCTAGAAGGAATTAGCCAGACAGAAAATTATTTGCATTTGATCTTAATGAAAATTATGAATATGATGATCATTCCGTGGATCATTTTGATATTTGTGTTCACCTTGGATGTTCGTTCTGGAATTGTTTTACTGGTTGTTTTTCCAATGATTATTATTTTTATGATTATTTTAGGTTATGCAGCTCAAAGTAAAGCGGACAAACAATACAAAGCCTTTCAAATTTTATCTAATCACTTTATTGATTCATTACGAGGATTAGATACATTGAAATTATTTGGATTAAGTAAAAAATACGCAGGCAGTATTTATAATACGAGTGAACGTTTTAGAGAAGCAACGATGAGTACGTTGAAGATTGCGATCTTATCTACATTTGCATTAGACTTCTTTACAACATTGTCTGTGGCTGTTGTGGCAGTGTTTCTAGGATTAAGCTTATTGGAAGGCGGAATTTTATTATTTCCTGCGTTGACAACATTGATTTTAGCACCCGAATTCTTTTTGCCTGTTCGTGATTTTGCGAGTGATTATCATGCGACATTAGATGGTAAAAATTCATTCCAGGCAATTCAAGCTGTGTTGGATTTACCAGAAATGACTGAAACGGATCGACTTTCTTTAGGAGATTGGACAGCTTTGAGTGAATTATCTGTTGAAAAATTGACTTTCCAATATGAAGAAGCTACTCAACCAGCTTTAAAAGGGTTAGACTTTGCTGCAAAAGGGTATCAAAAAATTGGGATCATTGGGGCCAGTGGTTCTGGAAAATCAACACTGATCAATGTATTGAGTGGTTTTTTAGAGCCAGATGCTGAAATAACAACAATTGACGTTGATGGGCAAAAGCTTCCGCACTTTCTACAAAAAGAGTGGCAGAAGCAAGTTCTGTATATTCCTCAATCACCCTATATTTTCCAGGATACATTAGCGAATAATGTTCGTTTTTATACACCCGAAGCGACGGATGAAGATGTCTTAGCTGCAGTTCAGCTAGTAGGGTTAGAAAACCTTGTAACGGAGCTTACAGAGGGTTTAAACACGGTGATCGGCGAAAGTGGGAGAATGTTAAGCGGTGGGCAAGCACAGCGTGTAGCGCTTGCTAGAGCCTTTTTAGATCAAGAACGTCGAGTTCTGCTATTTGATGAACCGACAGCACACTTAGATATTGAAACGGAAGTAGAGTTAAAAGAAAGAATGTTGCCTTTAATGAACGATCATCTTGTCTTTTTTGCCACTCATCGCTTACATTGGATGGCAGAGATGGATTATATTTTAGTAATGGATAAAGGACAACTGGTTGAAGCAGGAACATTAGCTGAACTGACTGAAAAAAATGGTTACTATGTGAAACTAGTCAATCAAATGAGGGGGACAGAATAATGGAAAATACCCCAACAAATAAAGCATTATACGAAAAAGATCAATGGGTCAAACCGTTTTTGAAGAAGTATAAAGGGCTATTATATCTAGCGTTGATTTTAGGTTTTTTAACTTTTTTCAGTGCGGGAGCATTGATGTTCAACTCAGGTTATTTAATTAGCCGAGCAGCGTCACTTCCAGAAAATATTTTGATGATTTATATTCCCATTGTACTGACACGTGCCTTTGGGATCAGTCGTCCAGTTTTTCGTTATATTGAGCGTTTAGTTAGTCATAACTGGGTCTTGAAAATGACTTCTGACTTGCGTTTGAAGCTTTATATGGTATTAGAAAAAGATGCGATTTTCTTTAAATCAAAATATCAAACTGGAGATATTTTAGGGTTGTTATCAGAAGATATCAATCATTTACAGAATTTATATTTACGCACGATTTTCCCAACCGTAATTGCTTGGTTGTTATATATTTTTATTATTATTGGACTTGGTTTGTTCTCATGGTGGTTTGGCTTATGCATGCTGTTGATGTTAGGTATTGTGATTTTTCTACTACCTTTGATCTCAGTTTTAGTCAATGGTGCTAGACAAGAGAAGCAAAAGGTCTCTAAAAATGAATTGTACAAAACACTGACAGATAATATTTTGGGTGTTTCCGACTGGGTATTCAGTCAACGCGGACAGGAATTTGTCCATTCATATGAACAGCAAGAAGCAAAACTACGTCAGTTGGACGAACAAATCAAACGCTTCAATCGTTTTCGTGATTTTCTGTTGCAAGTGGCCTTTGGTGTGATCACTGTTGCAATTTTAGCTTGGACCAGTGTTCGTTTTCCAGGGAATCATGGTGGTGCGGCAAACTGGATCGCCGCTTTCACGTTGACGGTTTTCCCGTTGATCGATGCTTTTGCACCGCTACCCGATGCTGCACAAGAAACAAATATTTATAAAGATTCCATCAGACGCTTGAATGATTTACCGGAACCAGAAGAAACAGTAGCACAACCAAAAGAAATAAGGATCAATAATACAGAAATCAAGATCAGTGACCTCTCTTTTGCTTATGAAGGAACATCTAAACAAGTTTTAAAAGACTTGAATCTGACAATCCATTCAAAAGAGAAGTTAGCGATTTTGGGTCGTAGTGGTTCTGGGAAAAGTACATTAGCAACGTTGATTCGTGGAGATTTACAGCCAAATAAAGGGACGATCACATTAGGTGGAATGCCAACAAGTGAGTTTGGCGATCAAATCACGAAATCGATCGGTGTGATTCATCAAGCCCCTTATCTCTTTAGAACAACGATTTTAAATAATGTTCGAATCGGGCGAGAAGAAGCTTCTGAGGAAGAGGTTTGGCAAGTGCTGGAGCAGGTTGGGTTGAAGGAAATGATCCAAGGGCTTCCTGAAGGTTTATTGACGATGGTCGATGAAGCTGGGTTACGTTTTTCTGGTGGTGAACGTCATCGTTTAGCTTTAGCGCGTATTTTACTTCAAGATACACCTATTGTATTGTTAGATGAACCAACCACTGGATTAGATCCAATTACAGAGCAACAATTATTGGATACATTTTTTGAAACACTAGAAGATAAAACGATTATCTGGATCACCCATCACCTACAAGGAGTCCACATGATGGAGCGAGTGATTTTCATTGAAGATGGTCAGTTAGAAATGAGCGGTTCTCCGCAAGAGTTATTGGCTACTAATCAACATTATCAACAGCTATATGCAATTGATCGCGGGATGAATCAACAATGAGTAAATAAAACAGCTGAGGCAAAACTCTAAGAGCTTTGCCTCAACTGTTTAAAAAATGACTATCATGTTAAAATGATCGTTGCAGCAATAATTCAGTCAATAAAGTCAACTGTTCTTTCCCTAAACAATCAGGCAGTTTTTGGATATCAGTCAACGCTTTTTCTGTCACACGTTTGGCAAAGGCTTTGGCATCGTTCACACCGTCTAGTTCATGAACAAGTTGTGCTGTTTCGATTGCTTGTTCTGCAGTGATATCTGCACCTTTTTCTAGATAATAAGCAAAACGTTCGGGTGCTTTACGCATAGCAAAGATCAAAGGTAACGTATAAACACCTTGCGACAAATCTTCTAAAACGGGTTTTTTTAAGGTTTTTTCATCAGCGGTGTAATCTAAGATATCATCGTAAACTTGAAAAGCGATCCCAATATGACGCCCGATACGAGCTGCCAAACGTTGAACTTCTGCTGACGCAACACCAAAGTGAGCACCTTCTAAACAGCTTAGTGAAAACAATTCAGCTGTTTTACCATTGACGCTGCGCAAATAATCAAAGACGGTCATGCTTTGTTTATAACGGGTATGCATTTGATCTAATTCACCCAAAAGCAGTCGTTTCATGGCAGAAGCATTTGTATGTAAGAAATTAGAACCATTCATTGTTTCAGCAAGTAACTCAAAGAACTCTGTAAATAATAAATCGCCTGTATAAACTGCAATATCTTTGCCATAGCGAGCTTGAATCGTGATTGCTCCTCGGCGTAGTGGTGAATCATCGATGATATCATCGTGAACAAGAGTTGCCATATGGAGGATTTCAATAGAAGCAGCGATTTTGATCAATTGTTTCTGATCTTGTTTTTGTTCATCACCGATTTGAGCAAATAGAAAAAAGAACGCTGGGCGTAATAATTTTCCACCTGAATAGGTTAATTCGATCAAAGCTGTTTCGATTTCTTTGTTTCTTATTTTAACTTGGCGTCTGATCAGTTCGCACGTTTCATTCAATTGTTGTTGGATAAGCGGAAATTCTTTCCAAAAGTCATTCATAACACAATAGTCCTTTCAGTAATTCAATACTATTGATTGTATACGATGTAGGTCGAGAAACACAAGTAAATTATTCCGTGAGCATAAAACTAAATATTGTAAGGAGAGAAGAGTATAATTTGAATAGAGAAGTATTTTTTGAATTAGTTGAACTAAAAGCAAAGACAGCAAGTGTTTTACCCTTTCTTTTAGGAATTTGTTTTAGTTGGTATCATTATGGAAGTCTGCATCTAGGGTTTGTTCTTATTTATTTTATTGCGATGTTTATTTTTAATATGGCTGTCGATATTTTAGACAACTACAATGATTACCATCATGCTAAAGAAGGACATGATTATAAAGAGAAAACCAATATTATTGGACGTGAGAATTTATCATTGTCGATGATTCGTCGTTGGATCATTTGGATGATTGTGATTTCCGCATTGATAGGGATTGGGTTATCGATGATTGTCGGTTGGCCTTTATTATGGATGGGGCTGTATTGTTACTTGATCGGGATCTTCTATTCTTCTGGTCCTAAACCGTTATCTAGTTTGCCTTTGGGAGAATTTTTCTCGGGCTTTACGATGGGATTTATGATCATGTTGATTTGTGTTTACATCAACACGTTTGATTCTTTTCAATGGACAATGACTAATCTTGGTAGTATCTTCTTAGTGTCGCTACCTAATACATGTTTAATTGCTAATTTAATGTTAGCTAACAATATTTGCGATTTGGAAGAAGATGAAACCAATCATCGATTTACTCTTGTTCATTACTTAGGCAAGCAAACATCGATCCACTTGTTTGTCGGATTGATCGTCATTGCTTTTGCATCGATTATCGTAAGTGTTTTGTTAGGATTAACTCCAATCACAATGTTGTTGACGTTAATCGTTGTTCCTTTTATTTGGAAACAAACCAAACGATTCTTAAATGAACAAGTCAAAACAAAAACATTCATTTGCGCCGTGAGGATTTTAGCTGTCGGTGCACTTGCACAGGTTGTATTTTTCGCCATAGGATTGTGGCTTAAATAATAAAATAAAAAGGTTAAGAGGGGATTTTAACATGAGTAAGCACGTCGTTATTTTAGGCGCTGGCTATGCCGGTTTAAGAGCGTTACATGAATTACAAAAAGGCAATAATGATCTGAAAATCACATTGGTTGATCAAAACGATTACCACTTTGAAGCAACGGATATCCATGAGGTTGCGGCAGGAATTCAAACATCTGAAAGAATTACCTATCCAATCAAAGATGTTGTAAAAACTGCTTGCACAACGTTTGTACAAGGAAGAGTGGAAACAATCGATAGTGAAAACCAACTGGTCCATTTGAAAGATCAAGAAGCCCTTTCATATGATTATTTGATCGTAGCACTAGGCTATGAATCAGAATCTTTCGGGATTCCAGGTGTAGAGGAATTCTCATTAAAAATGGTGGATATTCCAACATCAGAGAAAGTCTATCAACACTTAACAGAGCAAATGAAAGCCTATAAAGAAACGAAAGATGAAAACTGTCTGAAAATCGTTGTTTGTGGTGCTGGTTTTACTGGAATCGAATTATTAGGCTCATTACACGAAGGTAAGAAAAATTTAGCAAATATTGCTGGTGTTGAACCTGAAAAAATCCAACTATATTGTGTTGAAGCTGTAACGCGTTTATTACCAATGTTTAGTGAAAAACTTGGTGGTTATGGTATCGATCATTTGAAAAAATGGGGTGTTAATTTCTTAGTTGGAAAACCGATCAAAGAAATTAAACAAGATACGGTGGTTTATTTGGATAATCAAGAAACCAACGAATTAAATGAACTACAAGCGAAAACAATCATCTGGACAACAGGTGTTAGTGGTAGTCATGTAGTGGGTGATTCTGGTTTTGCAGCCAAACGTGGACGTGTAATGGTTCAACCTGATTTAACAGATGCCGATCACAGCAATGTTTATATTATTGGTGACTGTTCTGCTGTAATGGACAAAGAATCAAACCGTCCTTATCCAACAACTGCACAAATTTCACTTAAAATGGGTGAGCATGCAGGGAAAAACATCAAAGCACAATTAAAAGGTGAACCAACAAAAGAATTTACCTTTAAGTCATTAGGGTCAGTTGCTTCAATTGGTAATAGCCATGCTTTTGGTGAGGTTGGAAAAATGGAAGTCAAAGGATATCCTGCTTCTGTTATCAAAAAAGCCATCATGGATCGTTCATTATTTGAAACAGGTGGTATTAAAGAAATGTTAGCTAAAGGTCGTTTTGACTTTTACCGTTAACAGATTAAAATAGTAATCAGTGCTTTGAAGGATTCATAGTAGAGCGTTGTGTGGAAATGACAGAAAGTCAACGGCTGATGGAAGTTGACCAAAACAACTGCTTGAATTACAAATCTGGAGCAAATGTTCGATTCGGGTAAGATCCGTTAGCGTCTTTTGAGAGGAAATTATTTTTTAATTTCAATTTGGGTGGCACCGCGTGTAGAGTGAGGCCGAGACAAAAACATTTAGCTCTGAGAACCAAAGCTACTTTTGTCTCGTCGTTATACGTCCCTGACAGTCTTTTTAAGATTGTCAGGGATTTTTTTGTATGCAACAATCAAATTTATAAAAAGAATGAGGAACGTAAATGAAGAAAGAATTAAGTGTTAAAGAAGCATTAGTTGTATTTTTATCATTATTATTGATTATTAGTATTTGTGTGATCGGTGTTGGCATGAGCCCAATTTCCCCTGTATTATGCGCATTAGGTTTATTGATCGGCTGGAGTAAATGGCGTGGTGCTTCTTGGGATAAAATCCATGAAGGAATTATTGAAGGAGTGAAAACAGGGATCGTTCCAATGGTCATTTTTATTTTAATTGGCGCTTTGATTGCAGTTTGGATCGCTAGTGGTGTGATTCCAACGATGATGTTTGCAGGTTTTTCAGTCATCAGCACTAAAATCTTTTTACCCTCAGCTTTTGTTAGTTGTGCAGTTGTGGGTATTTCGATTGGTAGTGCTTTTACAACAGTTTCCACGATTGGCTTAGCCCTGATGGGAATGGGGATTTCAATGGGGTTCAACTCTGCTATTTTAGCAGGAGCAATTATTTCTGGAGCAGTTTTTGGTGATAAAATGTCGCCACTTTCTGATACAACTAATTTGGCCTCAGCTGTGGCTGGAGCAGATTTATTTAAACATATTAGAAATATGATGTGGACGACCGTGCCTGCATTTGTTATCTCATTTATTTTGTATGCCGTACTTGGATTTCAAACGAAAATAGGACAAACCGATTTAGAAACAAAACAATTTTTAGAAGTGCTGCAAGCACATTTTGCTATTAGTTGGTGGGCTCTTTTACCAATTTTGTTACTGGTTGTTTGTTCGATCAAACGGGTGCCGGCAATTGCTTCATTATTGGTGACGATTTTAGTTTCTAGCGTGATGTATATGATCCAAGTCCAAAATGTCGATTTGAAACAGTTGAGTACGATCATTGAAAATGGTTTTGTTTCAGAAACGGGTATGGAACAAATCGATGCGCTGTTGACTCGAGGTGGTATTCAAAGTATGATGTGGTCCGTTTCGCTGATTCTTTTAACCTTGTCTTTAGGCGGCTTACTAATGAAGATGGATGTGATCACTGTTTTAATGGCGCCGCTTGCTCATAAATTAAAATCAACAGGTAGTTTAGTTGCGGCAACAGTTTTTAGCGGAGCATTGGCAAATTTGATGATTGGAGAGCAGTACTTATCGATCATTCTTCCTGGTCGTGCATTTAAAGAAAGCTATGACAAAGCTAAACTCGCACCAGAGGTTCTTTCAAGAGCGTTAGAGGATTCAGGTACCGTACTGAATTCATTGATTCCTTGGGGAGTAAGTGGTGTGTTCATGGCAAGTACATTGCAAGTCTCTACATTAGAATATGCACCATTTAGTTTCTTTATCTTACTATGTCCGATTTTATCAATTCTCTCAGGGATAACAGGGATTGGTATCCAAAAACAAAGCGAAAGTAAATAAAGAATTCAACGGTAAATCATTAAAATTTTAAGAGAAACAATGGGGGTACTTTTGTTCGGCTCGATTTTTAGGTATAATGGATACTGATTGAAAAGAGGGATGTTACATGGCACAAAAACGGAAAAGTGCAAAAAAGAAAAAGACAAAAAAACAACAACAACAGCAAGAACATCTTAATTTCATTTTTCTCGGTATCTTTTTTATCTTCTTTGGATTATTTGGACTATTAAAATTAGGATTTCTTGGCACCTTGATTGCCAATGGACTACGTGTAATGATAGGAAATACATTTTCAGTAGCAGCAATTTTACTGATGTTTTACGGTCTTTCTTTAGTTATTTTTGGAAAAGAGTTTCCAATTAAAAAAAGTCGACCAATCATTGGCGGAGTGGTTGTTTACCTAGGCGTATTGTTATTTCTACATGCTTACATGTTTCGCAGTGTAGGGACACAAACACCAGATATTATGGGAACAACATGGGAATTTCTTAGAATGGATCTAAAAGCTAGTACGGTAGCACAAAATGTTGGTGGAGGCATGATTGGTGCGGGACTGTACAGTTTGACTTTCTTTTTAGTTGCTCAATTTGGTAGTTATTTAATTGCCAGTTTACTGATTGCGCTAGGTGTATTTTTAATGAGTATGCTTGATTTTCAACAAGTGATGAATGGCTTACAACTCGTTCGAGAAAAACTTAGCGGACTAACCGCTAGAAGTGCAGAGCGTCAAGCTGAAAAAGAAGCGAAACGAGCGGAAAAACGAGCAGCTAAACAGGCAGAAATGGAAAAACAAGCTCAAGAACGTTTGAAAAATGATGTTCGTGAACTAACGCCTGGCGAAAAATTAGCGCAAGAAGCATGGGAACAAGAAGAAAAAGATCTGCAAGAACCAGAACAATTGACCTTGGTACCCATCGATAGTTTCCAAAGTCAAGCTGAAACACAACCTATACAACAGCAAGTAGTTCCTGAACCTGAGATGGATGAGGGGGGCGAATTAGAGTTTGAAATTTCTGAAGAAGCGGAAGATCGTGATTACGAATTACCACCTTCAACGCTATTAGATTCGATTCCATCTGCAGATCAAAGTGGAGAGTATCAAAAAATTGAAAAAAATATTGGTGTACTAGAACAAACATTCAAAAGCTTTGGTGTTGATGCAAAAGTAGTGAAAGCTAGTCTTGGACCAGCCGTTACAAAATTTGAAATTCAACCAGCTGTAGGAGTGAAAGTAAGTAAGGTCGTTAGTTTAACGGATGATATTGCGTTAGCCTTAGCTGCTAAAGACGTACGGATGGAAGCACCGATCCCAGGAAAATCACTGATTGGGATCGAGGTGCCAAATAGCACGGTAAGTACTGTTTCCTTTAGAGATATTATCGAAGCACAACCTAGCCATCCCGATAAATTATTGGAAGTACCGCTTGGACGAGATATTTCTGGTATGGTTCAATCAGCTGATTTAGCTAAAATGCCGCATTTATTGATCGCTGGATCAACAGGTAGTGGGAAATCAGTTGCGATCAATGGCATTATTTCCAGTATCTTAATGAGAGCGAAGCCTCATGAAGTAAAACTAATGATGATCGATCCAAAAATGGTGGAGTTGAATGTTTATAATGGGATTCCCCATTTATTGACGCCAGTAGTGACTAATCCGCGTAAGGCAGCTCAAGCATTGCAAAAAGTTGTACAAGAAATGGAATTCCGTTATGAGAAATTTGCTGCAACCGGCGTTCGGAATATTTCTGGATATAACGAATTAGTGATTCAAAAGAACTTAGAAGATGGCGAGAATCGTCCAATCTTACCATTTATTGTGGTAATCGTAGATGAGTTAGCTGATTTGATGATGGTTGCGAGTAACGAAGTAGAAGATGCCATCATCCGTTTAGCACAAATGGCTCGAGCAGCTGGAATTCATATGATTTTAGCAACTCAGCGTCCTAGTGTGGATGTTATTACGGGGATCATCAAAGCAAATGTTCCTTCAAGAATGGCATTTGCGGTATCTAGCGGGACAGATTCAAGAACAATTATTGACAGTAATGGAGCGGAAAAACTATTAGGTAGAGGAGACATGTTGTTCTTGCCAATGGGTGAAAATAAACCGATCCGAGTGCAAGGTGCGTTTATTTCCGATCATGAAGTTGAGCGAATCGTATCCTTTGTTACAGAGCAGCAAGAAGCGGATTATCAAGAAAATATGATGCCAACAGAAGAAGAAACAACAGGCGGCGGTAGTGAAGCATCACAAGATGAATTGTACGAAGAAGCTAAAGCACTAGTGGTGGAAATGCAAACAGCAAGTATTTCTTTATTACAAAGAAGATTTAGAATTGGTTATAATCGTGCGGCACGCTTAGTCGATGAATTAGAAGCTCATGGTGTGATTGGTCCTTCAGAAGGGAGTAAGCCAAGAAAAGTCTTTCTTGAGCCTGTACCGGATGATGGGCCGATGGATCAGGGATCAGAATAATAAAAAGGAGTCTGCTAAATAAGCAGGCTCTTTTTTTTATTCAGTTTCTAAGATTGAGCAGGTTATGAGCGTTACTTCTCTAAAGAGGTTTTCGATAAATGTATTCTTTGGTATAATGTACGAAATACTAGCAGAAAATCAGATGTTAAGTTGAATTAAATCAGAAATACGATTAGAATTAGAGTAATCTAAAACAACCATAAATAAATTGAAATGAAATGATAAACTAAATAAAGAATATAAGGATGGATAATATGAGAAGAAAAAGCGTACTCTATTTAGACGTTGCAGAGCAAATCAAGGCAGATATCATGAATGGTACTTATCCTGTAGGGTCATTATTACCAACAGAGGCGGAACTTGAGCAACTATTTGATGTGAGTAAAATCACTGTTCGCCGTGCAATAGAATTATTATCTTCAGAAGAATTGGTGGAGAAAAAAAGTGGCAAAGGAACAACTGTATTGAGCAACCGACCTTATAATAAACTATCAAAAGCAGGTACCTTTACAGAATACTTAAATGATTCAGGTCAAAAGGTAGCAAAGAAAATTTTAAAGTTGGAAAAAGTAGCCTTAACACCAGCGTCTTCAGCCTATCAGTCATTAGGTGAAAAAGCGGTCAAAGTTTCTCGATTATATACGCTTGACGATCAACCATATATCTATTTTAATTATTTTTTGCCAACTAGCATGGCAGATGTACCTTTAGAAGATTTTGAGAAAGAATCATTGTATCGCCTGATGGATCAGCATGGCATTGAGATTCTAAAATTCGAAGATAGTTTTCAAATTGTCGAACTAACTCCTGAGCAACAAGAGATTTTAGCGACATCTGAAAAAAATGGGCTTAAAAGAATTCGTAAATCAGTGGGACTATCTGGAAAAACCGTTGAATTTTCTGAAGCAATCTATAATACAGCACTTCATCCATATGTAATTGAATACGAAGCGTAACCAAATAACAGGGTACTTACAAAAGTGTAAGTACTCTGTTATTTTTTTCTATGGTGTGTTCGTTGTATTTGGATTAGACTAGCAAGGTAGAGAAAAGGAGCGATAAGAATGTTACAAGTAGAAAATTTATCGAAAACATATGGACAAGAAATTAAATACGAAGCCTTAAAAGGATTAAACTTAACCGTGAATGATAGTGAATTTATTGGAATCATGGGACCTTCTGGAAGTGGGAAAAGTACGTTTTTAAACCTGTTAGCAACGATCGATCAACCAACATCAGGACATATTCTAATGAATGGAAAAGATCCAAATCAACTAAATCAAGAAGAAATTGCTAAGTTTAGACGAAGAGAGTTAGGTTTTATCTTCCAGAGCTTTAACTTGATGCCAACGCTAACTGTTGAAGAAAATATTGTTTTACCTTTGACTCTAGATGGCGAAAAAATTTCGATCATGAAAACACAACTAAATCTATTAGCAAAACGTTTAGGTATTGCTAGTTTATTAAAAAAACGAATTGCAGAAATTTCTGGTGGACAAGCCCAACGTGTGGCGGTTGCTCGCGCAATGATCCATCAACCACAACTATTATTAGCAGATGAACCGACAGGAAATTTAGATACAAAATCATCAAAAGACGTTATGCAATTATTACAACAGCTAAATGAAGAAGAGAAAGCAACGATCTTGATGGTGACACATGATCCACTAGCAGCAAGTTATTGTAAGCGAATTGTATTTATTAAAGATGGAGAATTGATCGATGAAATCCATCACAATGGAAATCAAAAGATGTTTTACGATGAGATTATGGTAAAACTGTCTGAGATAGAAGGTGTCGATAATGAGTTTTAGTCAATTTGTTATTCGGAATACAGTAAGAAATAAACATCTTTATATGGCTTACTTCTTAAGTACTCTTTTTTCAGTAATGGTGTTCTTTACATTTACAGTCTTTGCTTTTCATCCAGCATTATCGAATGGATTAAATAAAAATGCTCAAATCGGTATGCTAGCAGCTGCAATCATCATTTATGGTTTTGCTTTTTTCTTTGTTTTGTACTCGATGGATGTCTTTATCCAATCACGAAAAAAAGAATTTGGCCTGTTGATGATCCAAGGAATGAGTCCAAAACAGCTGAAAAAAATGGTCTTTATTGAAAATTTAGTGATTGGTTTTTTTGCTACGATCATGGGAAGTATTGCTGGAATTGGTTTTTCACAAGTGATTTTATGGTTAAGTAATAAATTGATGCATGTAAATTTGGGGTTCTATTTCCCCTTACAAGCACTTGTTTTGACCGTAATTTCATTTGCAGTATTGTTTTTAGCTATTTCATTTTTTATTCAATTCCGATTACCAAAATTAAGCTTACAAGAATTGTTGAAAGCAGGAGACCTTGGTAAAGGGACGATCAAAAGCTCTCCGATTAAAACCATTTTAGCGATTTTATTGATTGGTGTAGGATATGCAATTGCTTTGTTAGTCAAAGGGATGTTAGTACCGATGGTGATGATTCCAGTGATCTTTTTAGTCGTTGCTGGGACTCGATTCTTATTTAACCAATTAAGCGTTTCAGTGATTGAACGATTGAAAAAGAAACAAAATATTTTTTGGAAAAAAACGAATATGGTTGTTTTTTCAGATTTAGCATTTCGTATGAAAGATAATGCCCGCTCGTTTTTCTTAGTATCAATCATTTCAACGGTGGCCTTTGCTGCGATTGGTACATTATATGGCTTTCAAAATATGATTCTAGATGGTATGAATGAAATTCCGTATGAATTCCAAGTTACAGGAACTGCTGAAGAGACAGCATCTGTCCAACAAGAATTTTCTCAATTGTTGGCGGATAAAGGGATTCAAGTGGATGAAGGAAAACTGACAACTTATACAAATGCTGATCATGTTAACTTTGTTAAAGAATCCGAATATAATCACCTTGCGGAGTTGGTTAAAAAGCCAACGATCCAGACAGAAGGAAAAGCTGTCCAATTGCTTCCAACTAATATGATCGGCATGAAAGAAACAGCACTCAATGAAGTAGCACTGCCAAACGAGACAACATTGCCAGTTGTTAAAACGGAAAAAACGAATGTTGTTTCAGCTTATGGAACGACAGTTCTGGTACCGGATAATAGCGAGCTACAAAATTTAGAGAGTACCACTACAACTGTTTGGCAACCAAAAAATGCTAGTTATGATGAACTGGTTTCGATTGGTAAATTCCAAGAAAAAAACGTAGCATTGATGGCTAAGAGCTATTCACAACAAACAATCACAGATGAATATGCACCAATTTTATTTGTCGGAATTTTTATCGGTATTGTTTTCTTTGTATCAGCTGGAAGCTTCCTATATTTCAGATTGTATAGCGATATGGACGTGGATGTAGAGAAATTCAAGATGATTTACAAAATGGGGTTAACGAAAAAAGAGTTGAAGAAGATGATCTATCAACAGGTTGGAATCTTATTCTTTACACCGATCATTGTTTCAGTGATTCATGGTGCAGTAGCCTTAACAGCGATGTATCACATGTTTAATCAAGGAATGCAAGTAGCAGGATGGCAGGTGTTAGGAATGTTTATCCTGATTCAAATTGGGTATTACCTGATTGCTCGTGTCTTCTATTTCAAAAAAGTTTATCGTTTAGTTCAAATGTAATAAAAATCGATACAAAACCTGATTGGTTTTGTATCGATTTTTAGATTGTTTTCTCTCTTTTTTGTAGCCTAAAAGAAGGATGATTGTTGCAAAATCAAAGGGATAAGAAAAGTCTAATTTGATGGACTAAACCAGATAACATATAGACAAATCGGGCACAATACGTTATAGTATGAAGCGAATGTTTAGAAGAAATGAGGAAGAAAACTAGTGGAAAAAGCATCCATTTATGGTTTAACAAAAGAAGAACTGATTGCATGGTTTATCGAACATGACGAAAGAAAGTTCCGTGCCACCCAAGTTTGGGAATGGCTTTATATCAAACGTGTCATGGCTTTTAGCGAAATGACAAATTTATCAAAAGATGTCATTGAATTATTAGAAGAAAACTTTATAATCAATCCATTGCGTCAAGTCATCATCCAAGAAGCCAAAGATGGCACAGTGAAGTATCTCTTTGAATTACCAGATAAGAATATGATTGAAACGGTCTTAATGCGTCAAGAGTATGGAATGTCTGTTTGTGTGACCACTCAAGTAGGCTGTAATATTGGCTGTACTTTCTGTGCAAGTGGTTTACTTAAAAAACAACGTGATTTAACAGCAGGAGAAATTGTTGCGCAAATTATGCTAGTTCAACATTATTTTGATGAACGCGGGCAAGGAGAACGAGTAAGCCATATTGTTGTGATGGGAATCGGTGAACCGTTTGATAACTATGATAACTTAATGAATTTCCTACATACGATCAATGATCCAAAAGGGTTAGCTATTGGAGCACGTCATATTACGGTTTCAACAAGTGGTTTAGTGCCGAAGATCAAAGAGTTTGCAAATAATGGTCTGCAAGTCAATCTAGCGATTTCGCTACATGCACCAAATAATGATGTTCGGACATCGATCATGCGCATCAACCGCAGTTTCCCAATTGAAAAATTAATGGGTGCTGTTGATGAATACTTGGAAAAAACAAATCGTCGGATCACGTTTGAATATATCATGTTGAGCAATGTAAATGATCGCCCAGAACATGCTCAGCAATTAGCTGACTTGTTGAAAGACAAGAAGAAGTTAACCTTTGTTAACTTGATTCCATATAATCCAGTTAGTGAGCATGATCAATATAGCCGTAGTGAAAAAGCGGACGTGTTGAAATTCTATGATATTTTAAAGAAAAATGGCGTTAATTGTGTGATTAGAAAAGAATATGGTACAGATATCGATGCAGCTTGCGGACAATTAAGAAGTAAACAAATCAAAAAAGCTGGAAAAAGCGTTTAATTCTTGAGAAAGTTAGGAATTGGAGCTGGGAATGATCTTTATTCCCTGATTCAATTGTCTACTTTCCTAAAGAATTGCTTTTGTAAGCTAGATGAAAAAAAGCTGGAAAAAGCGTTTAATTCTTAAGAAAAGCTGATAAAACTTATAATGAAAAAATTCCTGATAAAGCCGAAATGGTTTATCAGGAATTTTTTATTTTTCATTTATAATACTAAATCCATAATCGATGATATGTTCCTTTAAATAACGTAAATATTCTTCGCCCATCGGTGATAGTGGCATCTGAGCCGGATGGATCCAGCCGATTTCCATCGTTTCATCTACTTCTAAAGGTACGGCAACAATATTTTCATCATTTAATTCTCGGCTTAAGACACCAGAGCTGATTGTGTAGCCATCTACCCCAATCAGAAAGTTAAATAACGTTGCCCGATCACTGACGCGGATGCTTTTTTTATGATAACGAGTACTCAATATCTCTTCTGAAAAGTGGAAAGAATTAAATTGCCCTTGTTCAAACGAAAGGTAGGGAAAGTTTTCTAGATCAGCTAAGGTAACTGATTTTTTCCCAACTAAAGGATTTTTTTTACTAATAAAAACATGTGGATGAGCTGTAAATAAAGGATGAAACACAAGTTTTTTTTCTTTTAATAATTTACGCATCACTTTTTCATTAAATGTATTTAAATACAAGATACCTAATTCGCTTTGAAACGTGCTGACATCTTCGATAATATTATTGGTTTGTGTTTCTCGAAAAGTAAATTCATATTCATTTTGTTCATAAGATTTGATCAATTGGACGAAAGCATGGACTGCAAAGGCATAATGTTGTGCAGAAACAGAAAATAATCTACGACGAGTCTCTGTTCTTTTGTATTTTTCTTCCATCAAGTCGACTTGCTCCAAGATTTGGCGGGCATAGGACAAAAACTCTGTGCCTTCCGTGGTAAGAAGCATGCCTTTTTGAGTCCGTTGAAAAATTTGAATATTCATTTCCTGCTCCAATTCTCTGATAGCAGTAGAAAGACTTGGCTGGGTGATAAAAAGATGTTTGGCTGCTTCATTGACTGAACCTAATTCAACGACTTTTACAATATAATCCAATTGCTTGATCCTCATGATACGATCCTCCTTTTATTTAAAGCGCTTGTTCCTAGTGATAAAATGAATGATGTTGAATGCTTAGACTTCAACTTGAATCACTTGAACACCTTGCTTCTCGATTTCTCGAAGCACTTCTGGTGAGGCGAATGTATCGGTGATCAAATAGTTGATATCTTTAATAGTACCGCTCGTAAAATTAGATGAAAAACCAATTTTACGATAATCTGCAACGACGACGACTAAACCATTTGTACGTTCGATAATCAGTGAATTGATTTTAGATTCATGTAAGACGGGGGTTGTGATGCCATTTTCAACGCTAAGACCAGAACAACCGATGATTGAAATGTCAGAGGACATCTTTGAAAATGAATCAATCGCAATGTCCCCAACTAAGGCTTCCTTTGGAAAACGAATTTCACCACCAGATAAAATGACAGTAGAATTTGGATTATGATCCAAATTAGCGACTTTGACATTGTTCGTCACAATCGTTACACGTTTTTCTCCTAAATGTTTTAAGGAAGATAGTGCAGTTGAGCCTGTATTGATAAACAAGGTATTGCCTTCTTTAACAAACTCTCCAGCCTTTTTTGCAATAGCATCTTTTAAGACTTCGATCTCTTCATTATAATCTTCTGTTCCAGTTTTTTGAACGATTTGGGCCTTTCCGTGGGCTCGTTGAACTAAACCCATTTTTTCTAAGGCAGTCAGGTCGCGGCGAACCGTGATTTCTGAAACCGCTAATTCATGACTGATTTCTTTCACCAGTAAACTAGTTTCATTATGCAGCAAATCCAATAGTTTATCACGACGATTTTTAATTGTTTGATGTGAGCTTTTCATGTAAATTCCTCCCCTCTAGATCATCTGTGTGACAGCGAGTGTGTTTCCTATTCTTTTTGCCTCTTTTAATACACGATAGCCTTCTGATGTTTCATTTAGTTTAAGTAGAGATTGTCCTTTTAGATATAAAAGATAGGTCATTTCCCGATTATTTAAACGGTTCTTATCAATTAAAGCCAATTCACTTAAGCACTTTTTATTTCGGTTTTGATAGAAATATCTTATTCCAGTGATTTCATGCCAAGAAAACAAACCGCTCAATTGTTTCTTTTTAACATTTTTCAGTTTCAATAGGTGTTCTAGGCAACTAGTTAAATTTTCTTCATCTTTTAAAAAAAAATAGCAATACATTTGCGTATGATAATAAATGAAGAGGTAATCCAATGTGGAATGAAAGAAATGCTGATTTTTATGTAAATGCTCTAGGCAAACTTCGTAATTTCCTTCATCCAATAAAAGAAGACTGTCAAAAATAATAATAGACTGTTTAAAGCCATTAAACAAATCTTTTTTCTTTAAGGTTCCTTTTAAAGCAATGGCTTTTTGTAAATCACATTCAACCGTCAAAGCATAAATCATTTTTTCATATAGATTTTTTAAATACTCAAAAAGAATAACGATACTTAAGACAATAACACCCAAACAGCCAAAAATAAGCTTTGCGCCTAATTCTTCGGAACTAGTAACTAGATAATAAATATAGAACGCAAACAATAAATAAGCAGCCCATAGGAAGCCTTTTTTCCAAAAGTAAATACTTTTCCAAACTAAATTCTTCATCTTTCTCACCTCATCGCAACTATATCATAAAAAATGTAATATGAACATAAAAAAAGAAGGTGCAATCCTTTATAATTTCCTTTTGAATGGAAACGTTCTTAAAAATGATTAAACGATCGTATAAACAGATTGAAAACGGTTAAAATTATTGTAGAATAAAAAGTGTAATTGAGATTGAGAAAATGTGGAGGGATCGTATGGCAACAATTTATGATGTGACAAAAGAAAGTTGGATTTTAAGCACTTTTCCTGAATGGGGAACGTACTTGAATGAGGAGATCGAACAGGAAGAAGTTAAGGCAGGAACCGTTTCTATGTGGTGGTTAGGCTGTACAGGGATTTGGTTGAAGTCACACGAGGGGACGAACATTTTATGTGACCTTTGGTGCGGAACTGGAAAACGAACACATGGCAATGGCAAAATGAAAAAAGGGCATCAGATGATGCGGATGAGTGGATGTGAGAACATGCAGCCTAATCTTAGAACCCAGCCCTTTGTGATCGATCCATTTGCGGTCAAAGACGTTGATGCGTTGGTCGTGACTCATATTCATTCGGATCATTTAGATATCAATACAGCTGCGGCCGTCCATCAAAATTGTCCGAAGGCACGGTTTATTGGACCGAAAGAAGTGGTAAATACATGGTTAAAATGGGGCATTCCAGAAGAGAAGACGACAATCGTAAAACCTGGTGATCGTCTATCGATCAATGATGTGGATATTGTTGCTCTAGAAGCGTTTGATAGAACCGCTCTGGTAACTTGTGAGGATCCTGAAGTAATACTGAAAGGCAAATTACCTCAAGATATGGATGAAATCGCTGTTAATTATTTATTTGAAACAAGTGGCGGCAATATCTATCATGCAGGAGATTCACATTATTCTAATCTATTTGCTAAACATGGGAATGAGCACAAAATCGATGTTTGCTTAGGAGCATATGGTGAAAATCCACGTGGGATCACGGATAAAGTTACGTCAGTTGATATGCTGCGAATGGCAGAATCTTTGAATGCCAATGTGGTGATACCAGTTCACTATGATATTTGGGCAAACTTTATGGCGGATCCAAAGGAAATAACAGAAATCTGGAAGTTTAAAAAAGATCGCTTGGATTATCAATTTAAACCATTTATTTGGCAAGTTGGTGGGAAATTTACCTATCCAAATGACAAGGATAAACTTGAATTTAATTTCTACCGTGGGTTCGATGACGTCTTTACAAGGGAAAATGATACACCGTTTCCATCATTTTTATAAGAAGGAGGAGAGCGAATGCTAAAGTATTTTTATGATAATGAATTGATCCAATTTTGTACGGATACTCCTGATAATTGGCAAGATGCGATTATTTTAAGCTGTCAGACACTATTAGAAAAAGGCATCATTAAACAACAGTATATTGATGAAATCGTAGAATGTGTTCAAAAATATGGTCCCTATATCGTGATCGTACCAGGTGTTGCCATGCCGCATTCTTCAGAAGAGAGTCAAGGGGTCTTAGGAACGGCAATTTCATTTACAAAAATGAGTCAAGATGTCGTTTTTGAAGAGAATAACGCTGAAAAAAATGCGCGTTTATTTTTCACTTTAGCTGCTAAAAATAGCGAAGAACATGTAGAAAATATCTCAAATCTATCTGAGATGTTGATGACGGATGGGGTGATCGAAGCATTGATGGACGTCGAGAACATGGAGGATTACCAAAAAGTGATGGCAACTTTTGACGTATAGAAAGAAGGGGAGTAAATGACACAAGTATTGGATTTTCTCATGGGTATTTGGGATTATTTTGCTGCAAATATCTTGACGCAGCCGGCATTTTTAATTGGGTTTATTGTTCTATTGGGCTATGTTTTACTTAAAAAACCGTTATATGAAAGTATTGCGGGCTTTTTAAAAGCAACGGTTGGTTATTTGATCTTGACGGTTGGATCGGGCGGTTTGGTGAATAACTTTCGACCAATTTTAGTGGGGTTAAAGGAACGTTTTAATTTAGATGCAATGGTCATTGATCCTTACTTTGGTCAAAATGCTGTTACAGCAGGTATTGAAGAAACTTTTGGACGAACATTCAGTGATACGATGATTTTATTGTTGATTGCCTTTGTCATGAATATTTTGTTAGTCCGTTTTAAGAAGTATACGAAGCTGCGAGCTGTTTTTACAACAGGGAATGTTCAAATTCAACAGGCGGCAACAGCGTTTTGGATTTTACTTTTCTGTTTTCCTGATTTAGGTCAGATTCAAATATTGTTGATCATGGGACTTATTTTAGGTTGTTATTGGGCTGTTGGATCGAATTTAACCGTTGATATCACGCAAGATTTAACAGAAGGAGCAGGTTTTGCAATTGCCCATCAACAGATGTTTGGGGTATACATTTTTGCTCGACTATCTGAAAAAATGAAAAAAAATAAAAATAATCGAAAGCTAGAAGATGTACAGTTGCCAGGCTTTTTATCGATCTTCAATGAAAATATGGTTGCTACTTCCATTTTGATGCTCTTCTTTTTTGGAATCATTTTAGTTGTATTAGGACCAGCCTATCTGATCGAGGCAGGATTTATGGAGCAAGGGCAAAGTTTCTTTTTCTATATTTTACAAACAGCTTTATATTTTGCCGTTTATCTTGCTATTTTACAATTAGGTGTCCGAACCTTCGTTTCAGAATTGACAGAATCATTCCAAGGTATTTCCAATACATTGTTGCCAGGTGCTGTACCAGGTATCGATGTTGCTGCGACCTTTGGTTTTGGTTCACCAAACGCTGTAACGATTGGCTTCTTATTTGGTGCCCTAGGACAATTTATCACGATTGGTTTACTGATTTTATTTAAATCACCAGTTATCGTGATTGCAGGATTTATTCCGTTATTCTTTGATAATGCTGTAATTGCGGTTTATGCAAATAATCGTGGCGGGTTTAAAGCAGCCTGTATCTTCCCGTTTATTTCAGGTGTGATCCAAGTTTTAGGTTCTGCTTTGATAGCGGCATTTATCGGATTATCTCAGTATGGTGGTTACATTGGTATGTTTGACTGGGCAACAGTTTGGCCAATCATGACGATTCTGATGAAGTATTTAGGTTATTTTGGAGTCGCTGTAGTAGTGATTTTACTATTGGCAATTCCACAATTGCAATATCGGGCAAATCCGGAAGGCTACTTCTTGATTGCTGAAGATTATGATAAATATGTAAAAAAAATGGCGGCAAAAAACGCTTAATTCTTAATAATATGATTGGAGGAATTTAAAATGAGAGTATTAGTATCATGTGCAAATGGATCAGGAACTAGTTTAATGATGAAAAAAAGTGTGGAGAAAGCATTGAAAGAACTAGGATTCAACATTACCAATATCCACCATTGTGCTATTTCTGAAGGGAAAAGCACAGCAGGACAATATGATGTTGTCTTTTGTCCAATGAATTTTTTAAATATGTTTGAGGCTGCTAAGAAAAAAGGCATTACCGTAGTAGGTGTGAAAAATGTGATGTCTGCTAAAGAAATCAGTGAGCGTGTTCAAGAAACAGATTTAGCGGCTAAATTTAAATAATTATGGCAAAAGTATGAGGTTGGGACAGAAGTGTTTAACTCCGAGAAATAAGAAGGAATTCACGAAAATTGTTCTTCAAATTTTTGTGAATTTCAGCTTATTTCCGAAGGAGTTGCTTCTGCTCCCACCGTTTATTCGGATACGAAGAGCCTGAAACATAACTGTTTGAGTTATGTCCCAGGCTCTCATGACAAATAAAGGCAGGGAGAAAATGAAATGAGTAGACCTAATTTACAAGTAGCTTTAGACCATTCGGATTTACCTAGTGCGATCAAAGATGTGGCAGCTGTTGGTGAAATTGTTGATATTGTAGAGGTTGGCACGATACTTTGCTTACAAGCAGGGGAGCAAGCTGTTCGTTGCATTCGTGCCTTGTATCCCGATAAAAAAGTTGTTGCTGATACGAAATGTGCAGATGCTGGCGGAACCGTTGCTAAAAATTGCCGCGAAGCTGGAGCAGACTGGATGACTGTCATTTGCTGTGCAACGATTCCAACGATGGAAGCTGCAGCAAAAGAAGTAGAAGAAGTTCAAGTTGAACTATACGGAGACTGGACTTATGAGCAGGCTCAAAAATGGTTAGATGCAGGCATTTCTCAAGCAATTTATCATCAAAGCCGAGACGCCCTTTTAGCAGGTGAAACGTGGGGAGAAAAAGATCTTGCCAAGGTAGCAAAACTGATTGAAATGGGCTTTAGAGTTTCTGTTACTGGAGGTTTGGATGTTGAAACACTGAAATTATTCAAAGATCTTGCAGTCTATACCTTTATTACGGGTCGAGGCATTACGGCTTCTGCTGATCCAAAACAGGCAGCTAAAGATTTTCAAGCTGAAATCAAACGTATCTGGGGGTGAGATAGGTGACTACATTAGGGATCTACGAAAAAGCACTTCCTAAAAATATTAGTTGGAAAGAACGTTTGTTACTTGCAAAAAAGCTAGGTTTTGATTTTGTTGAAATGTCGATTGATGAAACAGATGAGCGACTTGATCGGTTGGACTGGACTCGTGAAGAACGTAAAGAAATCAGAGAAGCCATTGATGAGACAAATGTAAAAATTTTATCGATTTGTTTAAGCGGACACCGACGTTTTCCTTTTGGATCTGAGGATGCTAAAGTACGAGCAATTGCTTTAGAATTAATGGAAAAAGCGCTAAATTTAGCATCGGATTTAGGGGTACGTACAATCCAATTAGCCGGTTATGATGTCTATTACGAAGAGAAAACATTGAGATCAAGGGAATATTTTATCGAAAATTTAAAGCAGGCTGTAGCAATGGCAGCATCCAAAGAAATTGTCTTATCTATTGAAATCATGGACGATCCGTTCATGAATTCCATCTCCAAATTTTTAAAGATCAAAGAACAAATCCGTTCTCCCTATTTACAAGTATACCCCGATCTTGGGAATCTGTCGGCGTGGCCAGGAAATGATGTTGGTTATGAACTAGAAATTGGAATCGATCAAATTTCTGCGATTCATCTAAAAGATACATTAGCCGTGACAGATCAGTTTGCTGGGAAATTTAAAGAAGTGCCATTTGGCAATGGCTGTGTAGATTTCTTAGGATGTTTCAAAACATTGAAACGGTTGGAATATCATGGGCCATTTTTAATTGAAATGTGGAGTGAAAATAGCGACACTCCTGAAAAAGAAATAGAAGAAGCAAAAGCATTTTTATGGCCATATTTAAAGGAGGCAGGCTATATTGACAACTGAACAATTGATTCAAGAAATGAAAGAAAGGGTTTTTGCTGCAAATTTGGAGCTGCCTGATGCTGGATTGGTCAAGCTTACTTGGGGGAATGTGAGTGAGATCAATCGAGAGGCTGGGGTGATCGTAATCAAGCCGAGTGGCGTTTCTTATAGTACGATGAAGTCGGGTGATATGGTCGTGACTGATTTGAATGGAGAGACAATCGAGGCAGGATTAAAGCCGTCATCTGATTTAGCGACCCATGTAGCATTATACAAAGCGTTTAAAGAAATTGGTTCAGTGGTACATACTCATTCAAAATATGCAGTCATGTGGGCACAAGCAGGTCGTGAAATTCCTGCATACGGAACCACCCATGCTGATACATTTTATGGTGGGGTGCCTTGTACCCGTCAATTAACACCAGAAGAAGTTACGTCAGCCTATGAACTTGAGACTGGGAAAGTGATTGTAGAAACCTTCAAAGAAAAAGCAATCGATCCTTTGGCTGTTCCAGGAGTATTAGTGTACGGTCATGGACCATTCACCTGGGGACAAACGCCGCAAAAAGCCGTAGAAAATAGTATTGTTTTAGATGAAGTAGCAGAAATGGCGAGTATGACAGAAGTTGTAAATGAAGCTGTTCAGCCAATTCCACAATATCTTTTAGATAAACATTTTTTTAGAAAACACGGTTCAAACGCTTATTATGGGCAAAATTAGAACTAAATTTCTTTCAATTAAAAGTATAGATAAAGCTTGATAACGGCTTATCTATACTTTTTTCTTTGTAAAGGCTAGGAAAGACTTGAATTTAACTTCAGAAAAGCTATACTAGAAAAATAACTTGATAGATAGAAAGGGGATAGGCATGGTAGAGAATAATTTAAAGCGGGAAATTTCTTTATTTGGCGCTTTTTCAACAGTTATGGGGACTGTTATTGGGGCTGGAGTATTTTTTAAAACAGCAAGTGTAGTCAGTTTTGCCCAGTCTCCGAGTCTAACGATTTTTGCTTGGATTTTAGGAGGTATACTGACATTGTGTGCAGGATTAACTAGTGCAGAGTTAGCCACAGCAATTCCAAAAACGGGCGGGGCCGTCAAATATATTGAGTATACTTATGGAAAGTTACCAGGGTTTTTATTGGGCTGGGCACAAAGTGTGATCTACTTTCCGGCAAATATTGCAGCACTATCCATTATTTTTGGAACTCAGTTTATTCACTTATTCCATTTACCAAACGATTTTTTACTACCGATAGCATTTGCAACTGGATTAAGTGTGACTGTGGTCAATTTATTGGGAACAAAAACAGCGGCAAATATGCAATCATTTACATTAATTATTAAGATGATCCCAATTGCTTTGATTGTGTTGGTAGGACTATTCATGCCAGCGAATGTGGAGGTTTCATTATTTCCTATCAAACCTGGCGGAGATAGTAGTTTTATTCAAGCGCTTAGTGGTTCTTTGCTAGCAACAATGTTTGCATACGATGGTTGGTTAGGAGTAGGGGCTGTAGCTGGCGAAATGAAACGACCAGAAAAAGATTTACCTAAAGCAATCTTTTTGGGGTTGACGTTTATTACAATCGTTTATGTTTTAATCAATTTTGTTTTCTTACAAACATTACCGATCGAGCAACTTTCAGGCAATCTCAATGCTGCATCAGAAGCTTCAAACCAAATTTTTGGTTCGATTGGCGGTAAATTAGTAACAATCGGTATTTTAATTTCTGTTTATGGCGCATTGAATGGATATACGATGACAGGAATTCGAGTGCCATATGCATTGGCATTGGAAGAGATGATCCCTTTCAGTCAACAATTTCAAAAATTATCGAAGAAGTTTGTGGTTCCTTATATAGCAGGAATTTTTCAATTTAGTATTGCGGCTATTATGATGTCTATAGGTAGTTTTGATTTATTGACTGATATGCTGGTTTTTGTTATGTGGCTGTTTAGTTTATTGATATTTGTGGCTGTATTGATTTTAAGAAAAAAAGAGCCTGAACTTAATCGACCTTATCGAGTTCCATTTTATCCTATCATTCCAATCATCGCAATTTTAGGTGGGGCGTTTATTTTGATTACAACATTGTTTACACAAACAATGTTGGCTAGTATTGGAATTGGGATTACATTGTTAGGAATCCCGGTTTATCTGATAAATCAAAAAATAAATGGACGAAAGATCAAATAAGGGAGAGAAGTATTGTCAAAAAGTTAACACTTTATACTAAGAGATTGAGAAAAACAACCTAAAATATTTGATATAATAGAGTTGATCTAAGTCTTTGTCATTAGATAAAGCAAGTGCTCCTACTCAACCCTTTTGAGTGGGAGTAACTTTTTCTCAAAAATTTTAATAAAATTAACAATTTCTGAAAGTTATTCTGATCGTTTTTTTAGTATAATGAATATATCAAAACGATAAACTATTTTGGGGAAGATAGTGCATCAGAACTCTTGGTAAAGCTGTAGTGTTGATTTTTCAACACTTACAGCTTTATTTTTTTACTTTAAAGACTAAAAATAGATCATATATTTTCAAGTTCTATTGATTTGATCCAAAATAATTAGGTAGAGCTGAATTAGAAAAGCTTGAATGAAAAATGGAATAACTAAGCTAATTTTAAGACAAGGTTGGGACAGGAGTGCTTAACCCCGAGAAATAAGAAGGAATTCATGAAAATTGCCAAGAATCACAGTGAGTTTACGAACTGATGATGATTGGTACCTACTCGGTGCTCTTCAAATTTTTGTGACCAAGTAGGTACTGTGCAACAATGTTTATCTGCGACGAGTCTTTGACGAGAAAGCATCAACTCGTTCCTCGTTGTGTTTTACAGCAATTTCAGCTTATTTCCGAAGGCGTTGCTTCTGCTCCCACCGTTTATTTGTATTCAGGGTGTGAAACAAAATTTTTTTTACTTTTGTCCCACACCCGTTTTTTTTTTCGCTATTTTTTTATTTAACTGCGTATATTTACTGTAAGGAGGGACGAAAATGGATATTAAAGAACTTTCTCTAAATTTAATTAAGTGGGGTGTTGCTGAATGTTTGCAAGATATCTATATTTTACCTATTGAGAATAAGGTTCAGATCTTTACTAGAAAAGGAAAAAAACGAGTAGTTTTTCAAGAACTGAATGAAAGCAACGGTGAAAAATTGATTTTTCATTTTAAATTTATCGGGGGTATGGACGTTGGTGAAAAAAGAAAAGCGCAAGTGGGGGCTGCAACTTACATGATCAACAAAGAGGCAATACGATTGCGCTTATCAACGGTTGGAGATTTTAGACAAAGGGAAAGTTTAGTTATTCGTTTTTTACATGTTTTTGGCAATAGTCGTGAGAATTATTTTTTACCTCAACAATTAGTAATGGTTAGAAAGCAGGTTAAACGTCGTGGCTTGCACTTGTTTTGTGGTCCAGTTGGCTCAGGCAAGACAACCTTGATGTACAAACTTGCAAAAGAAACGGACCAGTTTCAACAAGTCATTACGATTGAAGACCCCGTTGAAATCGAAGAAGAGACTTTTTTACAGTTACAGACAAATTCTAAAATCGATTTGACCTATGATGTATTGATCAAGGCCTGTTTACGTCATCGCCCAGACATTTTAATTATTGGAGAAATTAGAGATGGGCTTACTGCACAGGCTGCAATCAGAGCGGCACTTACAGGGCATACAGTGTTTGCAACGATACATGCAAGAAGTATTAGCGGAGTGTATGAACGGTTAGCTGAATTAGGGGTCCAACAAAGAGAGGTGTCAGAATGTTTAGCAAGCATTATTTATCAACGATTATTACCGTTTCGGACGACAAAGGATGAAGAAATTAGTGGATTACTTATGGACTATAATTTTTCTAGAAAAATGGTTTCTAAGTGGTCACAAGAATTAAGAAAGGTTTGGGCATATGGCTTTATTGATAATCAAACATTTGAGGAAGAAAAAGAAGATTAATTTATCAAAAAAAGAGCAACAGGGGTTTATTCAGTTGCTTGCAGATTTATTAAGTAATGGTTTCACGATCAAAGAAAGCTTGCTGTTTATGAAAAAATCTCGTTCTGTTCAAAAAGATAGCATTGATTTTCTGTTAGATTTTATGGAGCGGGGAGATCCGTTACACAATGGGTTGGCTGAATTGGGGGTTCAAGGAACAATTATTACACAGATTGAATTTGCTCAGACGCATGGTGATTTAGTAGGAACACTAAAAAAAATTAAACAGCATTTGAAAATTATGGAGAAACAACGACAAAATTTTTATAAAGTAATCAGCTATCCGGTACTACTTTTACTTTTTTTAACGGTTGTTTTGATTAGCATTCGTCAAATTTTGTTACCTCAATTGATGGCAAATGGAACGATTCAAGCGAATAATATTGGAATCCTCTTCATTCAACAAAGTCCGTATTTTATCCTTTCTTTTTTATTCAGTATGGTCGTTCTGATTGTCTTGATTCGTTGGTTTTTTAGGAAAAAAACTTATTTACAGAAGGCTGTATACATTTCTAAATTACCTGTTTTAGGGAGCTTTTATAGAGAATACACTTCAGCTTTTTTTGCTCTTGAATGGGGCAAGTTATTTTCTCAAGGTTTGGAAATCAAAACGGTTATTCACTTGATGCAAATCATAGACCAACGTTCGCTCATGAGTGAACTTTCTGAAAAAATTGAAGAACAATCAATGTTGGGACAAACAATTTATGAGCAACTACCAAAATTTTCGTTTTTTTCGCCAGAATTGTCTTTGATTATTCAACAAGGACAAGTGAAAGGAAACTTAGGGAAAGAATTGATTTTGTATAGTGAGATTTGTTGGCGACATTTCTTCAAACGGATAGAAAAACTGATCCAGTGGATACAACCAATCATATTTTTAGTGGTTGCTTTACTAGTTGTAAGTATTTATGCCGCAATGCTATTGCCAATTTATGGTGGAATGGAGGAGTTTTTATGAAGCTAAAAAAAATGAAATATGGAGGATTTACCTTATTAGAAATGCTAGTTGTATTATTGATAATTTCTGTTTTGATTCTATTATTTGTGCCCAACCTGGCTAAACATAAAGAAGGTGTGGATAAAAAAGGCAATGAGGCAATAGTCAAAATAGTAGAGACTCAAATTGATCTTTACACGATGGAAAAAAATCAAACACCAACGATAGAACAGCTGTTGAATGAACAATATATCACACAAGAGCAATATGATAAATATCAGGCTAGCAAAAAATGACTCTAAAGAATCAAGAAGGTTTTACGTTGATTGAATCGTTGCTGGTTTTATTTATTTGTACAATGTTTATGTTGCTGCCAACACTTGCTATAAAGAAAACACAGCAAGTGTTGATGGTTGAACATTTTTTATCCTCATTTGAGAAGAAAATGTTGTTTACCCAACAAATGGCGGTTGTCGAGATGACAGACACACAAATCTTATTCTTTAAACAGAAGCAGCAAATCAAATTTCTTCTAGACAAAAACAATCATCCAACTAATGAAGCTATTCTAAACGTTCCAACAGCATTAAAAGCGGATGGACCGGATAAGATTATTTTTAAAAATGGTTCAGGAAATAATGGTAAACTAGCAAAATTCTCTTTTTTATGGGGAGAAAAAAATCAAATGATCGAATTTCAATTTCAAATGGGGAGTGGCCGATATGTTAAAAAAATCAAGCAGTTATAAAGGCTATCTTTTACTTGAAAGTTTAGTTGCGCTGGGTCTGTTATGCATAATAATTGGGAGCTATATTTCGTTAAATACACTGTTGCTTAGAAAAAACAGACAAGCGACAGAACAATTGATGATGCACCGTGTACTATATGAAGAAATGAAGAGTTATGAGAATTATGGAGAAGAGTCTATTCAAGGTGAGCATTTATCAAATAGCAGTTATCAGGTGCGTTTTGATAATCGAAATAATAAATTGGTTGAAGTGGAGATCACAAATGGAAAAGAGGGCTTTATACTTAAGAAAGAATAATAAACAACATAAGTTTTCAGGTTTTACGTTAATAGAATGTTTACTCGCTCTATTGGTACTATCGATCATTTGTCTGCTTTTTTCTGCCTCTATCAAAAATGCTGTTGTCGTGACAAGTCGTTTGAAAAATGAACGAGAAAAAGAATGGCAAATATTTATAATTCAGTTAGAAAGTGAAGTGAAAAGTTGCCACTATGAAAAGACCCAATCGAATAAAATTATACTAACAAATACAAAAAATAATAAAAAGGTCTGGATTGAACATAAACTTGGTAAAATTGTAAAAGTAGAAAATGGTGGCTATCAACCACTTCTTACAGAGGTCAAACAAGCTATATTTAAAGAGAAAGGTAAGTATGTCATGATAGAAGTAACGTTTGAAAATGATGTTTACGCTGCTGCAAAATGGATCATTACTGGGGATCATAAGCATGAATGATAACTATAAAGGGGGCATCTTACTTACAGCATTACTAGTTGTATTCTTATTTAGTTTTATCTTTATCCAGGTTTTAGATGATTTTCAGTTAACGCAGCAATTTACACAAAAGACAAAAGAGTACTACATCGCAAAAACAATGGTAAGTATGCTTCTTTCTGACGTTAAACAAGGAAACGCAAAGCTTAAAAATAAAGGACAACAGAATTTTTCAGCAGGAATCGTACACTATGAGTATGATCGAGCGGTGCTGAAATTTGTAGTTCAATTAAATCAAAAAACTTACAAATTTCAAGAAGAGTATCGAGAAATTGAAGTAGATAAAATTCAACCCAAAAAATAAATAGACAATCAGTAAAAGTTAAGGCATTTCAAAATTTGTGAAACGTGTTTCAAACTAAAATTAAAAAAAACTAATACAGAGAGATGTTTTTGGAAAGAAAACTTGTTTGGTGCATTAAATTATTTTAAAAAAATAAGAGTAGTTCAGCGATTTATAAATAATATTGGGAAATTGATTGATTATTGTCAGCTTTTTCGTTAAAATAGAACAGGTATGAAAATTGTTATATTATAGATGGAAATTGAGGTGTTTCTTTTGTTCCCTGAGAAAATAGAAAAGGCTTTCGGTTTAATGGAACAGTCCATCCAATTGCTTAAACAATCTTTAGACACATCTTTTCTAGATGCATACACTGAAAATGGCGAAAATATCATTGATAATTTCCAAGTACGTGTGTTGGATGGAGTTCCTGATGAGCAAACTGTTCAAAAGCTTAAAACCATTTATCAACAACTACAAGCAATCGAACTGGAACCAGAAGAAATTAGACGTTTGTCACAGTTGATCTTACTTAAAGGGAATAAAGCTGAGTCCTTACAGGCCAATCATCAGCTAACGCCGGATAGTATCGGTTTCTTGTTTGTTTATTTGATCGAACAACTATACAAACAAGACTATTCACTAAAGATATTAGATATTGCATCAGGCATGGGAAATCTTCTTTTAACGATCATTCTTAACCTGAATATAGCAAACTATCAAGCTCAAGGTTTTGGTGTAGATATTGACGATACATTGCTTTCAGTTTCGGCTACTAATAATGAGTGGACAAAAGCGGCAATACAACTATTCCATCAAGATGGCTTACAAGACTTACTTGTTGACCCGGTTGATATAGCAGTCAGTGACTTGCCAATTGGGTATTATCCAAATGATGAGAAGGCTAAGGAATTCGATTCAGCAGCAGAAGAAGGACATAGTTATGCCCATCATTTATTGATGGAGCAAGCAATGAAATTTGTAAAACCTGATGGTTATGGACTATTTTTGATACCAACCAATATTTTAGAGACCGAACAGAGTTCATTCTTCAAAAATTGGTTGCAAAAAAATGTTTATCTCCAAGGAATGATCCAGCTGCCGGATGAACTGTTTAAATCAGTCCAATCAAGAAAAAGTATTTTGTTTGTCCAAAATAAAGGCGAACACAGTGAGCAAGTCAAAGAAGTACTTGTTGCAAAATTAGGTTCATTAAAAGATCCTGCAAAAATTACACAATTTTTTCAACAATTTGAGGCTTGGAAGTCTTCAAATTTAAAATAAAACAACCGATAAAGAGGAGAGTATTATGTCTAAAACAATTGCAATCAATGCTGGAAGTTCAAGTTTAAAATGGCAGTTATACCAAATGCCAACTGAAGAAGTAATCGCTAAAGGAATCGTTGAACGAATTGGTTTAAATGATTCAATCTTTACAATCAAATATGGCAACGACGAAAAATATGAAGAAGTCATTGACATCAATGATCATGATGTTGCTGTAAAAATGTTATTGGATAAATTAACTGAATTGAATATCCTAGCTTCTTATGACGAAATTACAGGTGTTGGACACCGTGTTGTTGCTGGTGGAGAAGACTTTAAAGATTCTGTTGTTATCGATGATGAAGTTTTAGCGAAAATCGAAAAATTAGCAGATCTTGCACCACTACACAACCCAGCAAATGCAATGGGAATCAAAGCATTCAAAAAAATCTTACCTGAAATTATCAGTGTTGCGGTTTTTGATACTGCATTCCATACAACAATGCCTAAACACAACTTCTTATATAGTATTCCAACTGAGTACTATGACAAATATGCAGCTCGTAAATATGGTGCACATGGAACAAGCCACAAATATGTTGCCGATCGTGCAGCAGAAATGCTTGGACGTCCAATTGAAGAGTTAAAAATCATTACTTGTCACTTAGGAAATGGTGCATCAATTACAGCTGTTGATGGTGGTAAATCGGTTGATACCTCAATGGGCTTCACACCACTTGCTGGTGTAACAATGGGCACTCGTTCAGGTGATATCGATCCTTCTTTATTAGCTTACTTAATGGAAAAACTTGAATTGACTGATATCAAAGACATGATCGATATCCTAAATAAAAAATCAGGTTTACTTGGTTTAACAGGTATTTCTAGTGATATGCGTGATTTAGAAGCAAATATGGATAAAGAAGCGGTTCAAGTAGCTTACGATATCTTTACTGATCGTATCCGTAAATACATCGGTAGTTATGTAACAGTATTAAACGGTGTTGATGCAATTGTCTTTACTGCTGGAATTGGTGAAAATGATTCACATGTTCGTAGTGAAGTAATCAAAGGCATGACTTGGTTTGGTTGTGAATTAGATGACGAGAAAAACAATGTTCGTGGAAAAGAATCAGTGATTTCTACAGACGACTCTAAAGTTAAAGTATTATTGATTCCAACTGATGAAGAATTGATGATTGCTCGTGACGTTGAGCGTTTAAGAAAATAATTGTTAAAAAAAGAAGTAACTCGACCAAAGTCGAGTTGCTTCTTTTAATGTTTAAAATTAATCTTCATCCTTTGAAACTGGGATTTTATTGTCTAAGTCAGTTCTTACCACTAGCACATCACAAGTAGCATTGCGAATAACGTACTCAGAAACAGATCCAATAAATAATCGCTCAACAGCATTTAAACCAGTCGCGCCTAACATGATCAAATCAACTTCATGATCTTGAGGTAATTGCTTTGCAATCAAAGGTTTTGGAGAACCATATTCAATGACACTAGACACCTTTTCACAACCATGTTCCTTAGCTTGTTTTTTGTAACCTTCCAGCGTTTGTTTCGCCATTTCAGTAGCCTGTTCAGCTAAAACACCATCAAAAGAAGAAACAGATTGGAATGCCCGTGTATCAATAACATGAGCTAACAATAGTTCAGCATCATTTCTCATAGCAACATTCATTGCTTTTTGAAAAGCTAATTCTGCCTCAGCTGACCCGTCAACTGCCACCATGATTTTACGATAATTTTGTAACATTATAAACCACTCCTTTTCAAATAGTTGAAGATACCTAGCATTTGATACTTTAATTGTAGAACAAAATCACAAAAAAGGAAAATAAAAAAGAAGAGACTGTTATAGAATCTTCTTGGCAAACATAACACTGAATACAGCTGAAATTACAAGCAAACTAAAAATGTAGAACAAAGAAAAAAAGGTTAAATTAAAGATTCCAACTAAAATGCCAATAGCTGCTAAAATCAAATAAAAAACACCAAATTGATGTAAAAATTGTGTGTTTTCGTCTGGTTCACCGTTGTGCATTAAAGGTAGAAAAACAGTTGCCTTTTTTAATAAATAGATACCAATAATAACTAATAAAGCAACAGACACAAAAATAAGTATGCGAATCATGCATTGAACCTCCATCAAATAAAAAACAATTTGCACTTCGCAAATTGTTCGAAAATCTAAAAAAATGGTAAAATCCGTCGATGCCGTTATTCGTCCTATAGTATTGAACCCGCAAACAAAGCAGGTGGGTTCCACGACTGACAGCTTTGAACTACCAAATGATAAGGCATGTTACCAGCTTAGGTACCAGAAGGATCCCTAGATATCAATAAAATGTTCGGTCAACACACAAAAAAGACAACGCGCACATCACAGATTTACCATCTTTATAATAGCACAATATAGAGCAAACAGCAATGAGAGTGCTTAAATTTGAAAGCGGATTATTGTTAAGTTTTCTTTCCTTGTTTCCAATCTTGGATTCGTTGATACTGTTGGTGTAATGCTTGTTCATATTTTCCAGTATCAATCGGTTCATAGTAACGAGCATTTTTTATTTTGTCTGGAAGATACTGTTGATCGACCCAAGCGTTCTCAAAATTATGAGGATAGCGATAACCAATTCCACGATTCAAATCCTTTGCACCTGAGTAATGACTATCACGCAAATGATCGGGTACATCCCCAGCTTTTCCTTCACGTATATCAGCTAAAGCAGCATCGATTGCGCTAAGCGCAGAGTTTGACTTTGGCGATAAGCATAAGTCGATCACGACACTAGCAAGTGGGATCCGAGCTTCGGGGAAACCCAATTTCTCTGCGGCTTGAACCGCTGTAATAGTTCGTGCTGCAGCTGGTGGATTACCTAAACCAATATCTTCATAGGCAATCACCATCAGGCGGCGACAAATGATCGGTAAGTCACCAGCTTCAACTAACCTAGCCAGATAATGCAGAGCCGCATCAACGTCACTACCGCGGATCGATTTTTGAAAGGCTGAAATCACATCATAATGAGCATCACCATTTTTATCATGAGTCAGCGCTTTCCGTTGTACACATTCTTCAATGATCGAAAGGCTAATCTGAATCTCTTTATTCTCATTTTCAGGTGTTGATTTTACAGCTAACTCCAATCCATTCAATGCGCTTCGTAAGTCACCGTTTGTTGCACGAGATAGATGCTGCAATGCTTTTTCTTCTAACACAACTGGAAACTCGCCTAAACCACGTTCTTTATCAGCTAATGCTTCTTTGATGGCCTTTTGAATATCCAATTCAGTTAGTGGTTTGACCTCAAAAATTTGCGTTCTACTCCGAATCGCTGGATTGATCGTGATATAGGGATTTTCTGTTGTTGCTCCAATCATAATGATCCGACCGCTCTCAAGGTGGGGTAATAAAAAGTCTTGCTTTGTTTTATCTAAACGATGAACTTCATCTAATAACAAGATCACAGTACCGCTCATTTTGGCTTCTTCTGCAACAATCTGTAGGTCTTTTTTCGTATCAGTTGCAGCATTCAATAAACGGAAAGCATAATTTGTGGAACCAGCAATGGCACTCGCAATACTTGTTTTACCCGTACCAGGCGGACCATATAAAATCATTGAAGAAAGCATCCGTGCTTCTACCATTCTACGAATGATTTTTCCTGGTCCAACAAGATGTTGTTGACCAACCACTTCATCTAAATTACGTGGACGCATACGATAAGCTAAAGGTTTTTGCATAGTTGGACCTCCTTATTTAAAAGCGTAGCAGGCTCGTTCAGCTTCGACAGAAAAATAGGAAAAACTAACTGAGGCGCTCTTTGCCTCATTTTAGTTTTTATCTTTTTCCGAGAAGCTAGCTTGCGTAGCTAGATAACATACGGTAACAACGTTTCTTTCAGTCACCTTGTACCAATCAATATCAACTCATCACTTCGTTGTATTTCTTGGCATGTTTCAAAGCAAAAGCGTAGCAGGCTCGTTTAACCTACACGGCTTAATAATAATTTCTTTATCCATTCATTATACCACAAAGAACGTACGTTTGTATTAGCCGTTGATTTGCCAGTCAAAACAAGAAAAAATCAGCTTTTATCTAACAAATCGTTTCTTCTTTCAATGGATAATAGGCTTAGATTCGTGTATTATAGGAGGTGGTGAAAAATAATGAATGACACAATAAATATTTTTAATACAAAATCAACAGAAGAAATTGCTCAATTTTTATTGGGAATGTACTTAGAACACGAAACAGCAGCTGGTACCCTTGCAGGTTATATTGTGGATACAGAAGCTTATCTTGGGCCAGAAGATGAAGCAGCCCATAGTTTTGGGTTGCGGGATACTCCTCGTTTAAAAGCAATGTATGAAAAGCCGGGAACGATTTATTTATATACTATGCATACCCATCTGATTTTAAATATGGTGACCCAAGAAAAAGGGAAACCTCAAGGAGTCATGATTCGTGCGATTGAACCAGTTGAAGGCATCGATAGAATGCAAATAAACCGTAATGGACGAACAGGCATCGAGTTATCGAATGGACCTGGCAAATTGGTCGCTGCTTTAGGTATCGATAGAGACTTATATGGAGAGTCGATTTTTGACAGCTCTTTACGAATTGTGCCTGAAAAAAGAAGAACACCCAAGCAAATTATCTCACTGCCTAGAATTGGCATTCCGAATAAAGGAATTTGGACAGAATTACCGTTACGATATGTTGTTTCAGGTAATCCTTATATTTCTAAGCAACGAAGAAGTGATATCGATCAAAAGGCTTTTGGCTGGAAGGAAGAAACCAAATGAAAAAACCAACAATGTTAACTTATTTAGACCAACTAATTACCAAAGATATTACAGAATATGATGTCGCACTTGACTGGAATACCAGAAATCATTCAATCGAAGTGGTTTTCCGCTTATTCGCTGAAAATACTGCTCATGAACAAATTGACGATGCGACAGGAACTGTTTCTGAAGAAGAAATCATTGAATTTGAGGATGGTGTTTTATTTTATAATCCTGCAAAAACTTCAGTAGATGAAAACGACTATTTAGCTGTTATCCCTTATGAAGGCAAGAAAGGCATCAAACAATATGTATTAGATGGTTTTGTTACGTATTTAAATGAGGTACTGACGGAAGGACAAAGTGACTTGTTAGATTTTTTAACAGAGGAAGATCAGGAAGTGTTTGAACTAAAATGGTCGGATGAAGCCTTTGAAAGAGCTGTAGAACAATATCAAAAAGCTGATGGCGACACATATATCGCTTATCCAAGCTATTAAAAAGAGGTGATCATATGAAATGGACAGAAGTAAAAGTTGAGACAGCCAGTGAAGCGGTTGAAGCAATTTCAAATATTATGATGGAGGCAGGTGCCAGTGGTGTTGCCATCGAAGATTCTTTAGATGTGGAAAATTTTCAAAGTGATCTTTACGGAGAGTTGCTAGACAAAGAGCAATTCACACATATCAAAGACGGCGCTTTAGTAATGGCTTATTTTCCTGAAACAACTTTTTTACCAGAAATATTGCCTTTTATCAAAGAAAGCATTACTCGTTTACCAGAATTTGGTTTAAGCATTGGGAAAAATGATGTAACCGTAAGTGAAGTCGCTGAAAGTGATTGGGCTACTGCCTGGAAAAAATATTATCACCCAGTGCGAGTTACTCGCTTTTTAACGATCGTGCCGAGTTGGGAAAAGTATGAAGCCCAAGATGAGTTTGAAAAAATTATAACACTAGATCCAGGAATGGCGTTTGGGACAGGAACACATCCAACCACTCGCTTAACGTTACAAGCATTAGAAACAGTATTACGCGGTGGTGAAACTTTACTGGACGTTGGAACGGGATCTGGCGTATTGAGTATTGCTAGTAAATATCTGGGCGCTAAAAATGTCTATGCTTATGATCTAGATGAAGTTGCTGTGACGGCTGCCAAAGAGAATATGGACATGAATCCGATTGCCAGCGATGTTCAGGTTTCTGCAAATGACTTACTTAAAGAAGTAACGATTGAAGCAGATGTGATCGTAGCCAATATTTTAGCAGATATCATAACTTTGATGATCGAAGATGCTTGGCGTTTATTGAAAAATGATGGTACCTTGATCGTTTCGGGAATCATTCATGAGAAAAAAGCGATGGTCATTGAAAAAATGACTGAACAGGGTTTCCTTGTAGAGCAAGTTTTCCAACAAGGGGATTGGTATGCGATTATATTAAAGAAAACAGAGGAAGAGTAAGATGCAACGCTACTTTTTAACTGAGCCTTATGAAGCCAAAGCACAGTATCGAATCACAGGAGAAAACTATCATCATATCGTGCGAGTGATGCGGATGGAGCCTCAACAACAAGTGTTTTTAGCTTTTAGTGACCGATTGGCAATCATTGCTGAAATAACCGATATTACGGAAGAAGCAGTTTATTTAAAAGAAATTAGTAAAGAACAAGCTGAAAAAGAGTTGCCTATTAATGTTACGATTGCTTGTGGTTATCCTAAAGGGGACAAACTGGAATGGGTCGTTCAAAAAGGAACTGAGCTTGGTAGTCATAAATTTATTGGGTTTCCGGCTAAAACGTCCGTTGTTAAATGGGATCATAAAAAGCTGGCTAAAAAAACAGAGCGCTTGAAAAAAATTGCTATAGAAGCAGCTGAGCAATCACATCGTCAGTTTGCGCCAGATGTTGTATTATTAGAACAAGAGCAAGCGTTGATCGATGTTTTTTCTAGTTACGATAAAGTGTTGATTGCTTACGAAGAGTCTGCAAAAATTGGGGAACGCAGTCTTTTTGCAACGGCACTTTCGGAATTGGCACAGGGTGAATCGCTTTTGATCATCTTTGGTCCAGAGGGAGGCTTTGCTCCTGCGGAAATAGCAGAATTTCAAAATCACGGCGGTATTATTTGTGGATTAGGACCGCGTATTTTACGAACAGAGACGGCGCCATTATATGCGTTGAGTGCAATTAGTTATCAATTTGAATTAGTGTAAGGTTTAGGGGGTTTTTTATGGAGTTAGAGTTGCAAAGACTGTCAATTATGTTAATGGATCCGGAACTGACGGATCAACAGTTTACAGAAGAAATCCTGTTCTTAAAGGAGTTTTCTGTGCGTTCTATTTTTGTTTTACCATACAATGTTGCAAGAGCAAAACAGTTATTAACTGGAACTATGATCCAAGTAGGTAGCTTTGTTGATTTTCCGTTAGGCGGCGGAACGTTAGCTAAAAAGGCGTTTGAAACAGGACAGTTGTATAGAGATGGGGCAGCAGATGTTTTTGTAACAATGGCACCTGATCAACTAGAAATTTATGGTAATGAAAGTTATCAAGCTTTAGAACAACTATCATTTGGGCGGAATGCACTGGGATTCTTTTTAGATAGCAGCCACTTGACAGATGACCAAAAACAACGATTAACGATGGATCTAGCAGAATTAAAAATCAATGCGATTTCATTAGGATTAAATTTAACGATGGAGCAAGCAATCTATGATATGAGTATTTTCCGAACGGGTCGACGAAAGCAAATGACCTTTCAAGTAAACGTAAAAGCACCAACATTACTTGAGATCGAGCTTCTTTTTCAAGCAGGAGCCTCTTATATCGGTATTAGCAATGGTCGTGAGATTTTACCGTTGATTTCAAAATGGAGTTAAAATTTGAGGAATTGAAAATCCAGAAAAATGTTAGTATAATAAAAGAGATTGGAAGTGCTACTGTTTCAAGTGGTGCTTTTCTTTTTTTAAAAGATCGATTATTTACATAAATAAAGATATCGGACCCAAAAGTAAAAGGAGTACTTCTATTCTAGGAAGCGAAGCGATGTAGAGATAGAGGATATCGGACCCAAAAGTAAAAGGAGTACCTCTATTCTAGGAAGCGAAGCGATGTAGAGATAGAGGATATCGGACCCAAAAGTAAAAGGAGTACCTCTATTCTAGGAAGCGAAGCGACGTAGAGATAGCGGATATCGGACCCAAAAGTAAAAGGAGTGAGAACCATGCCAAAAGAGGAGATTATGACAGGACCTGGAGTCATTAAGCTCGTATCAAAATATATGGCGCCTCAACATGTTGCGTTTGTTCAAAAAGCCTGCGATTACGCAGAAAAAGCGCATGAGGGTCAAGTTAGACAGTCAGGTGAACCTTATTTTATCCATCCAATCCAAGTGGCTGGAATTTTAGCTGAATTACGGATGGATCCACATACTGTTGCGACAGGATTTTTACATGATGTAGTAGAAGATACTGACGTAACACTTGAAGATCTAGCAAATGAATTTGGTGCAGACGTTGCGATGTTAGTAGATGGCGTGACCAAACTTGGTAAAATAAAATATAAATCTCACGAAGAACAATTAGCTGAAAATCACCGGAAAATGTTGTTAGCAATGGCGCAAGATTTACGTGTGATCATGGTGAAATTAGCTGACCGCTTGCACAATATGCGCACACTAAAACATTTGCGGGAAGATAAACAACGTCGGATTGCACAAGAAACAATCGAAATCTATGCACCGCTTGCCCATCGTTTAGGGATCAGCCGGATCAAGTGGGAACTGGAAGATACCGCGTTACGCTATATCAATCCAAACCAATATTACCGAATCGTTAATTTAATGCAAAGTAAAAGAGACGAACGGGAAGCCTATGTTGAAGAAGCTGTGGAAGACATTCGTTTAGCGACAGAAGATTTAGATATTTATGCTGAAATTTATGGACGTCCAAAACATATTTACTCGATTTATCGCAAAATGAAAGATCAGAAAAAACAATTCAATGAAATTTATGATTTATTGGCAATCCGTGTAATCGTTGATTCGATCAAAGATTGTTATGCTGTCTTAGGAGCGATTCACACAAAATGGACCCCCATGCCTGGACGCTTTAAAGACTATATTGCCATGCCAAAAGCTAATATGTATCAATCGATCCATACGACCGTTATCGGACCAAAAGGAAACCCTGTAGAAGTCCAAATCAGGACGCACGAAATGCATCAAATCGCTGAGTTCGGGGTTGCGGCTCACTGGGCTTATAAGGAAGGGAAGACTGAAAAAGTCGATGAAGATAATGATACGAAACAATTGAGTTGGTTCCGTGAAATTCTGGAACTACAAGATGAAAGCTACGATGCTTCTGAATTTATGGAAAGTGTTAAAGGTGATATTTTCAGCGATAAAGTCTATGTTTTCACTCCAACTGGTGAAGTGACCGAATTGCCGAAAGGCTCTGGCCCGTTAGACTTTGCTTATAGTGTGCATACTGAAATCGGGAACAAAACAACGGGTGCCAAAGTCAATGGAAAAATGGTCCAATTGGATTACACACTGAAAAATGGAGATATCATTGAAGTTTTGACCTCGCCAAACTCCTTTGGCCCAAGTCGTGACTGGTTGAAAATGGTTGCGACCAGTAAGGCGCGAAACAAAATCAAACGATTCTTTAAAGTTCAAGATCGTGAAGTCAACATTATCAAAGGTCACGACGCCATCAGTAAGTACTTGATCGAACACGGTTTTACGCCAAAAGAATTTCTAAGTAAAACGAAAATGGCGGAAGCACTAGATCGTTTTAATTTCCAAACAGAAGATGATCTTTATGCGGCTGTTGGTTACGGTGAAATCAGTGCTCAAGTGGTCTTTAATCGTTTAACAGAAAAAGAACGAAAAGAGCAAGAAATCGAACGCCAAAAACAAGAAGCAGAAGAATTAATGACACAACCTGTCAAAAAAGAATCCGATAAGATGAAAGTTCGTCATGAGGGCGGCATCGTGATTCAAGGTGTTGAAAATCTGCTTGTTCGTATCAGTCGTTGTTGTAATCCTGTTCCTGGGGATGAAATCGTCGGATACATCACAAAAGGCCGTGGGGTTTCAATTCATAGAGCTGATTGTCCTAACGTGCAACATCAAGAAGAACTTGCCCAACGCTTGATAGAAGTGGAATGGGAAGATACTGACAATTCGAATAAAGAGTATGATGCTGATTTAGAGATTTACGGCTATAATCGCAGTGGATTACTGAATGATGTCTTACAAGTCATCAGTTCAATGACTAAAAATTTAGTGAGTGTAGAAGCCAAACCGACTAAAAATAAAATGGCGATGATCCACGTCACAGTGAAGATTCAAAATCTAGCACATTTGAAAACAATCGTAGATAAAATCAAAAATATACCGGACGTTTATAATGTCCGTCGTACCAATGGCTAGGAGGTATAAATATGAGAGCAGTGATTCAGCGTGTAACACAAGCTGAAGTGGTGATCGAGCAACAAAGTGTTGGAAAAATCGGCCAAGGATTTATGATTTTATTGGGAATCCATGAATCAGATACAATAGAGGATGTGGCTTATCTAGTTCGTAAAATCAGTAAACTTCGTGTATTTGAAGATGATGGCGGTAAAATGAATCTAAGTCTGCAAGAGATTAATGGGAGTATTTTAAGTGTTTCTCAATTCACCTTATATGCAGATACGAAAAAAGGCAACCGCCCTAGCTTTATCGAAGCAGCTCGACCGGAAGTCGCAATTCCTTTATATGAGCAATTCAATAAACAATTGAAAGAATTGGCGATCCCTGTAGAGACAGGTGAATTTGGAGCTGATATGAAAGTATCATTGATCAACGATGGACCAGTAACGATCATTATTGACACAAAAGATAAATAACAGAAACATCATTCCTGAAGGTATTTGCGGGGGAATGATGTTTTTTTTATAAGTTATAAGGAAAGTCACATTAAGGTAGAAATGCTTGGTATAATGAAGTATCAAGCGATTGTTGAGGTGTACAATGGAAAAATACAAAGAACAATTACAACCGAAATTAAAAAAACTACCTGTACCGGAACTCTATGAAACCTTAGCTAGACTAAACGAATGGATTAGCCCTCTAGTCACAGCAGAAGAGCTAGCCGCTTTTCAAACAAAAGCGACAACCTTTAGTACTTCTGTTGGGGCGCTATTACAAACAGAATTAGTTGAACAAATGGAACAAACCACTGGTAGTTGGTTAGCTCCGTTATGGCAAAAAAGTTATTTAGAAAGTCGTGGACCTTTACAAAGTGAATCAAATTTTGCATTGATTATCAAAAAGGAATATTATGATCAAATTAAATCAAAAGAAGCGCGAGCCGCTCAGCTGATTTATCAACTGACTAAAATTTATCTAAGTTTAGCTGACGGAACATACCCGGTCGAATTTACCAAAAATAATCAACATGTAGATATGTCTTTCTACTTAAATTTTTTCAAAAGCTGTCGAATACCTGGAAATAAGCAGGATTCCTTTTACAGAGGAGAAACACAAACTGCTGAAATTTACATCATGATTTTTGTAAATGGCGTCTATTTCCGTTTAGATGTAACGAATGCATCAGGGCAAATCTATCCTTTGGAGCAATTACAAGAAAATCTGAATTATATTCAATCACTGGAAATAATCCCGAAACAAGGAGAAGAGTTGATTTCTTATCTAACTGGAGTTGAAAGAGGGTACTCTTATGTGCTTTATCAACAACTCAAACAAGACGAGCTTAATTATCAGAATCTGCAACAGATTGAAGATGCTTTGTTTATTTTAAGCTTTTCAAATGGCAAAGATGAGTCAAAAGAGGAGTGTATCAACGAAGTTTTATTGAATACGAGCCATCAATTTCTGTCAAAAACAACCCAAGCAGTCATTACTAAAAATGGTCATATCGGTTTTAATATGGAACACACTGCCATCGATGGTGTACCAACTTTGAACTTACTGACTAAAATAGTTGAATCATTTAATGCCCCTGCTACTACAATAGCTACGAAATGTTCTTCTGATCTTGCTCAAAAATTGGACTGGACTTTGACGAGCCAAATGATCGATAGTCTAGAAGCAGCGCGCAAACTTGTGGAAGAAGAAAATGGTTCGTATAGTATCAAACATCGAGTCATTTCAGCTATAGGAAAAGAACGAATGAAGCAAGCAAACGTCAGTCCAGATGCTTTTTTTCATATTGCCTTAGCGATGGCACAACAAACGGTTTTTGGGAAGCTAAGATCAGTTTATGAACCAGTTGCAATGCGTATGTATTATGAGGGACGCACGGAATCAGCTCGTTCAATCAGCGAAGAGAAAAAGCAATTTGTAGAAGCTTTTTACAATAAAAACAAGCGACAAAACCAAGAAGCGTTAGTCACATTATTCATTGAAGCTGCAAAGGCGCATTCTGATCGTATTATTCAATGCCAAAACGGTAAAGGTGTGGAGCGTCATCTGTTTGGCTTGCAAAAAATGATAGTGCGTTCCGAAACAGAGACAACTACTTTTACTGCAGAAGCGCTTAGGATTTTAGGTGACGATTTTATTTCTACTACTGGGATTCCTTACAATATTTTAGAATCATTTAGCTTTGGTCCCGTCAACAAAAGTGGTTTTGGTCTGTATTACGGTATTTTAGAGGAAGAAGTGATTTTAACCATATCAGCCAAAAAAAATCGTGAACAGCAAGCAATACAACTGCTAGAAGGAATAGAACAAGCGATGATTGAGTTAGCAGAACTTTTAGCTATTTAAAGACGAAAACAATACTGAAAATAATAACGAAGATGATCAATAAGTCTTAACGTTATTCTCGGTATTGTTTATTTTTGTTGATTTTTTCTAGAAGGTAATATGAAATGATTTGATTAAATCGTAACCATTACACTTTGTGTCAGCTAAAACAGAAAGGGGCTATCAAATAAAGTTGATTTAATCAATAAAATGAAAATGGAGGTTCGTTTATGAAAACGGAAAAGAAAAAACGATATATAGCAGTAGGCATTTTTTTGTTAGGGGCTATGCTGATTAGTGGGTGTACACAAAATAAGCGTCCAGAAATAGCAAATAAGGATTCTGAAACCAGTCAGAGTACCAAAGAAAAGTCCGTGCATGATCATCAACATAAGCACACACATGACGGAGAGTTTGAAGAAGCCGACGTTCAAAATAGAACTTTGCAGGATTGGTCTGGTGATTGGTAATCGATTTATCCTTATTTACTTGATGGAACGTTAGATGAAGTACTGGAACATAAAGCAGAAGAGAAAAAAGACAAAAGTTTTGCTGAGTATAAAGAGTATTATACAACAGGCTATAAGACCGATACACAAAGAATCAAGATCGAAGAAAACACAATTGAATTTTTTAAAGGTGAGACATCTCAAAAAGCAGAGTACAAATATGATGGGTATAAAATTTTGACCTACGATTCTGGTAAAAAAGGTGTACGCTATCTATTTAGCACTATTGACGAAAATAGCGGTGCACCAAAGCATATTCAATTTAGTGATCATAACATCAAGCCAACGAAAGCTGAGCATTTTCATTTGTATTTTGGAGATGAGAGTCAGGATACGCTATTGAAAGAATTGGAAAATTGGCCAACCTATTATAAGAGTGATTTATCAGGCGCCGATATTGTCCATGATATGTTGCATTATCATTAAACGTAAAAAAGAAATGAAGGCAAAATACTTCATTTCTTTTTTTAGTCAATTGATATCAAAATAAAGCAGCCTATTCCTACTCATTAATGGAATTTTTGCAACAAAATGTCTTAAAAAGCAGAAAGCTAAAGTTTTCTAGCGTTTCTATAGTATAATAATGGCAACTGAGTTGATCAGTCATAAAACAGATGAAGGATGAGAGCCAATTGGGAAAAATCAGAATCAATAATATGAAGTTTTATACTAAAAATGGTGTTCTACCAGAAGAACGAATTTTAGGGCAACAATTGGAAGTGGATGTTGAATTAAGATTGTCATTAGATCAGGCTGGTAAGACCGATGATGTGAATGATACCGTATTGTGGTGTGATCATCATGCATTCACGTCCAAGACGTACTGAATTATCAGTAGCTGAGGATATTCAAGAGTTTTATCAAGAAAAAATAGAACTTTGTCAAAAAGCGGGAATTGATTTAATGCGAATTTGTTTTGATCCAGGCATTGGTTTTGGCAAAACACAAGAAGAAAATATAGAGATCTTAAAACATCCAGAAGCTTTTCGATATCAAGATTATCCGTTGTTGTATGGCGTATCAAGAAAACGAACGATTGCGGCATTGACTAATGAAGCTGCCCCTTCAAAACGTGATTTTGGTTCAATTGCTGCTTCATTATTTGCTATAACTAAAGGGGTAGAAATCGTTCGGGTTCATCAGGTTAAAGGAATGCGAGACACGTTGAATGTGTGGCAAACGCTGAATAGAAACTAGTGTCTACTGTTTTTTTTGAATAGGTTAAATAATGATCATTCTAATAAGTTTCTTTTAATGAAGATTAAATTAGTTTTTTATTCAGAAAAATTTGCCAACTAATTTTTAATATCTAGTTAATTTCTTCTAAAAAATCTTGGATTATTTAAATCGGTTTAACGAATTAACCGCAGTTATGTTGTATAATGAAAGATGAGACAACTATTTAAATTTAAAATGGGTAAATAGACAGTTAGATTTTATAAGTAGATATTCTATTGTTAAAATTAAGTTTGTGTATAGCTGTAATGGTACTTTGTTATGAGAATTCAGGAGTTATAAAAAATTAATGGTTGGCATCCAGCTATATAAATAAAGTAGTTTTAGCTATTAAGTCTGGTCGGATCTTCATCTGAAAATACTAATGTGTGGGGAGAAATTAAAATTGAACATAGAAAAGATTGAAATTAAAAATTTCAAAGGTATTGAACAATTAGATATTAATTTTTCAAAGAGATTCAATCTCATTATTGGAAACAATGGTTTTGGAAAAACATCTATTTTGGATGCAATCGCAACTGTATTAGGAGGATTTGTAAGTGGGATTGACGGGGTATATGGTCGACATATAAACAATAACGAAGTTCGTATCGAAACGAAAACACTTGGCGATGCTTCTTACAATGTAGAATATAAAGTTCCTGTAGAACTCACTGCGACTGCTGATTTTAGAGGACATTTGTATACTTGGACGAGACGTAAAAGTAGTTATAAAGCGTCTCGTTCAACAATTGAACCTAGAGATATTGCATACCTTTCTAGAGAATTGATTAAAGATAGTACGTCCATTATGCCAGTCATCAGTTATCAAGGAGCAGGTAGAATGTGGACTGAAGGGCGAGAACACAAGACGAGTAAAAAAAATGATTTATCTCGTTATGGTGCTTACGTAGGGAGTCTGTGGCCAAAATCAAATACCAAAAAATTTATTAAATGGTGTGCAAAAATGGAACAAATATCTTGGAGTGAAGATCGCAGAATTATGGAATATGAAGTGGTAAAAGATGCGGTTATGACATTTATGAGTGAAATGAATGATTCGAGTGTTACTAAAATTTTTTATAGTAAAAAAGAAGAAGAACTAGTCTATGAAGAAAATGGAACAAGAATTTCAATCAATTTATTAAGCTCTGGATATCAGGCCTTGATTTGGATGGCATTTGATATTGCTTATCGAATGGCCGTGTTAAATCCTGAACTGCGAGAAAATATTACACAAGAAACAACCGGGATTATTTTAATTGATGAAATAGATGTCCACTTGCACCCAAGATGGCAGTGGAAGATAATTAATGCTTTAATGAAAACTTTTCCAAAAGTACAGTTTATTGCAACGACGCATTCTCCTATTGTACTTGCTTCAAGTAGTGAAACAAAAGTAATCAGAATAAACGAAAATCATCAAATATCTTATGAGAAATCTTCATATGGTATTCCAATAGAGGATGTTCTAACTGCTTATCAACAAACTGAAAAAGTACCAAAAGAAGTTAAGAAGAACATCGAACTTTTCTCAAGTCATTTGAGCAATAAACATATTACAGAGGCTGAATTAGCATTGAGAGAGTTGGAGCTGTTGTTAGGATCAAACAATCCTATAGTAGTTTCTGCTGAGATGGAATTAGAATTTGAAAAAATAGAATTGGATTGAAACCTATGTTGTATATTGAAAAAGGCCGGGAACCTAATAGCTTGGTTGGATATAAAAAACAAAAAGACGCTTCATACAGAAATTTGGATTCTTCAGTTAAAATAGATATCAAAAATTCTTTATTAAAAGAACAAGGATATTTATGTGCGTATTGTATGTCTAGAATAAGTCTGGATGGCACTTCTGGGGATAAGATGACTATTGAACATTTTCATCCAATATCCGATTTTCCCAATTTACAATTGGATTATAATAATTTATTAGCTGTTTGTTCTGGAGGTAGCGATAGAGAGAAAGATAAATCTTTAACCTGTGATAAGCACAAGTGTAACAACTATTTAGTGCATATTGATCCTCAAAAAAGAAATACCGTAGAAAAAATTAAGTATAAAACGGATGGAATTATTTTTTCAGATGATGAAGATGTTAAGACAGAACTCAATACTGTTTTAAATTTGAACTGTTCTGATTCTATGCTAGTTAGCTCTCGTAATAATGTAAAAGAAGAATTAATAAAATTCTTTACTAAATCGTATCCACGTAGGTGGACAAAAATGGATATTTTAAAAATTAAAAATCGGTTATTAACACCTGATAAAAATGGGAAGTTAACACCGTATATTGGAATTGTTCTTTATAAGCTAAATAGAAAATAATATTGTTTTATTTGGAAATTAATAAATAGCAATTGATAAAGAGGGTTATTGTAAAACCAACTAAAATTCTACTTGACTTTATTTCCAATCTCTAGTAATTTATAGATACTATAAAAAAATCGATGAAAGAACGAGTAGATTTCAAACTAACTGTAGAAGAGAAAGTTGCCATGGCTGAAAGCAACTTCATTAGAGAGATCGAAAGACATTCTGGAGATGAACGGAGGAAAAGCCGTTCCGTTACGAGCGTTAATCGTTGGAGGAAAGAGCAATCTTTCGAACTTAGGTGGTACCGCGTGTGTCTATTCACTCGCCCTTGTATTTATACAAGGGCGAGTTTTTGTTGTGAATCACCACGACTGGCTTTGCCAGAGTGGATGATGAACAATACTTGGCGAACAAAGAGAGAGAAGTTACCGTACTAGGAATCACCAAAAGCCTAAGCTTAAAAAAGGTGGAGAATGGAACTGTAGATCACTTTAGCTCCTAAATTACCACGACTGGCTTTGCCAGAATGGATGATGAACAACACCTGGCAACCACCGGGAGAGAAGTTACCATATATCATAATCGAAATAAACGGTAGGACGATTGTTAAAAAAATCCAACCAGCTCTAAGCCAGTTTAAACCAACCAATCTTTATTTTTACTAAAATAAATTACAAATAATGAACACTAAATAGGAGATGAAACAATGAGTTATCAAAAACCAAAAGGAACCAATGACTTATTACCAGGAACTTCTGAAAAATGGCAGTTTGTTGAAGAAACAGCACGTTTGATTTTTCGAGACTACCAATATGAAGAAATCCGCACGCCAATTTTTGAACACTACGAAGTCATTTCTCGCAGCGTAGGAGATACAACAGATATCGTGTCAAAAGAAATGTATGACTTTTACGATAAAGGGGACCGCCATGTAACCTTACGTCCAGAAGGAACAGCACCAATCGTTCGTTCTTTTGTTGAAAATAAACTGTTTGGACCTGAATTTGCGAAACCGTATAAAACCTATTATATGGGACCGATGTTCCGTTATGAACGTCCTCAAGCAGGTCGTTTAAGACAATTCCACCAAATCGGAGCAGAAGCTTTTGGCAGCGTGAATCCAGCTGTGGATGTTGAAAGTATGGCGATGGCTTTAGACTTTTTCAAACAGTTAGGCATCAATCAAATTCGATTAGTGATCAACTCTTTAGGCGATAAAGCTACTAGAACGGCGTACCGTCAAGCATTGATCGATTATTTAGAACCAAAAGCAGCTGAATTGAGTGAGGATTCAAAACGTCGTTTGCACGAGAATCCATTGCGTGTATTGGACAGCAAGGATAAAAAAGATCAAGCGATTGTAGCAGATGCACCCTCGATATTAGATTATCTAAGCGAGTCATCTAAAGAACATTTTGAAACAGTTAAAACGATGCTAAACGAATTGAATATCCCGTTTGAAGTGGATAGCAATATGGTTCGTGGGCTAGACTATTACACAGATACAATTTTTGAAGTAATGAGTGAAGCATCTGGCATGGGCTCACAAGCAACGATTTGTGCTGGCGGGCGTTATGATGGATTAGTTGAAGAATTAGGCGGTCCTGCAACTCCTGGTTTTGGTTTTGCGATGGGAATCGAGCGTGTTTTGATTACGATGGAGGCAGAAGGGGTTGCAGTTCCTGTAATCAATGAAATCGATGCTTATGTAGTTGGAATCGGTGAGCAAACCAATATCGCGTCTCTAAAACTAATTCAAGCGATTCGTAATTTCGGTTTTTCAGCTGATCGTGATTTTATGGATCGTAAAGCCAAAGCACAATTTAAAACAGCCGCTAAATTAAACGCCAAACTAGCATTGACTTTAGGTGAAACAGAACTAGCAGAAGGCGTTGTAAATGTAAAATCAATGGCCAATCGTAATGAAAAAGCATTTCCACTATCAGATATTTATGAAAGATTCGATGAAGTCTATGATGAAATGATGACCGTGATGTTTGATTAATAAAAAGTAAAAAATGAAGAGGAGCAAAAACCAATGGCAAAAAGAACAGTATACTGTGGAGAAGTTTCTGCAGATTTAGTAGGACAAGTGATTACCTTAAAAGGGTGGGTGCAAAAGCGCCGTGACTTAGGTGGCGTTATTTTTATCGATTTACGTGACCGTGAAGGAATTGCACAAGTGGTCTTCAATCCAGCCCATTCAAAAGAGGCGTGGGAAATTGCGGATAAATGTCGTAGTGAGTATGTAATAGAAATCACTGGTGAGTTAACTTACCGTGACAAAGAAGCAATCAATCCAAAAATGAAAACAGGCGAGTTTGAAGTGATGGCAACAGATATCACGATTTTAAATACAGCAAAAACACCTCCATTTTTAATTGAAGACGAAAACAACGTCGGCGATGAAATTCGCATGAAATATCGTTATTTAGATTTACGTCGTCCACAAATGACAGCAAACTTAAAATTACGTCATGAAGTAACAAAATCGATTCGTCATTATTTAGACGATACTGATTTTATCGATATCGAAACACCTTATTTTGGTAAGTCAACACCAGAAGGCGCACGTGACTACTTAGTTCCTTCACGTGTCCATGCAGGTCATTTTTATGCGTTACCACAATCACCACAAATTTTTAAACAATTGTTGATGAATGCAGGTTTCGATCGCTATTATCAAATCGTTCGCTGTTTCCGTGATGAAGATTTGCGTGGAGACCGTCAACCAGAATTTACTCAAGTCGATTTAGAGACAACGTTCTTGTCTCCAGAAGAGATTCAAACAATGACTGAAGAAATGTTAGCGAAAGTAATGCGTGAAACAAAAGGAATCGAAGTGACGTTACCATTCCCTCGTATCAGTTATGATGAAGCAATGGCACGTTACGGAAGCGACAAACCAGATACACGTTTCGATATGGAATTGATCGATATCGCTGATGTGGTCAAAGATGTTGACTTCAAAGTGTTCCAAATGGCGCTTGAAAATGGCGGACATGTTAAAGCGTTGAACGCTAAAGGCGCAGCAGATAAATATTCAAGAAAAGATATGGACAATCTAGGAACATATGTAAGTCAATTTGGTGCCAAAGGACTTGCTTGGTTAAAAGTAGAAGAAGATGGACTAAAAGGACCAATTGCAAAATTCCTAACAGAGGTTTCAGATGACTTGATCAAAGCAACAAATGCTGAAGTCGGCGATATTTTAATGTTCGGTGCAGACAAACCAGAAATCGTTGCGGCTGCATTAGGTGCTGTTCGTTCTCGCTTAGGGAAAGAATTAGGCTTGATCGATGAATCTAAATTTAATTTCCTATGGGTTATTGATTGGCCATTATTTGAATATGATGAAGAAGCTGGTCGTTACGTTTCTGCTCACCATCCATTCACACAACCAAAAGAATCTGATATTGAATTGCTTTCGACAGATCCAGCAAAAGTCTATGCTGAAGCATATGATATCGTCTTGAACGGTTATGAATTAGGTGGCGGTTCACTTCGTATCCACAAACGTGACCTACAAGAAAAAATGTTTGAAACACTAGGATTTACGAAAGAATCAGCGCAAGAGCAGTTTGGCTTCTTATTAGATGCTTTAGACTACGGTTTCCCTCCACACGGTGGAATCGCGTTAGGCTTAGACCGTTTAGTAATGTTATTAGCTGGTGAAAACAACATTCGTGAAGTGATCGCTTTCCCTAAAAACGGAAAAGCAGCTGATCCAATGACAAGTGCGCCAAGTGTTGTTTCACCGTTACAATTATTTGAATTGAATATTGATGTAACTGCGATAGATGAATAAATCTTGACTTAGTCAGAGAATAACGAGCTTTCAATAAACTACTATAGTTTATTGGAAGCTTTTTTCTTATCTCCTAAGTGAAAATAGCCCTTTCAATAAAAGAGTGGTTCCTCTATAATTTAAATAGGAGATTTGGTTAAAGGAGTGGGGAAATTGAAAAATAAGAATCATATACTTTTTTTGATGATTGTTGTCGTAGTAACCGTTTTTGCAGGATTGTCCTTTTATGTGTTTAGACCAACAAGTGTTGAAATATATAATAAGGAAATCAAAGGGCTGCAAGAAGCAGAACAAAACGATTTAAAGGAGCAAAATGAGCCACCTGAAATAACTAGTCAAAAGCAAATAGATGTATTGGTCAAGGGTGAATCCCTCTATGTGACCTATGACTCAGGTGAGAATTGGGAAGAAGTTCCTGAACGTTTAGAAAAGATTCAATTTGGCGAATATACGCCTTCTTATGATAATGAGTTGATGGAGAACAGCTATTTTTTAACAAAAGAAAAGACGTCATTTCTATATGAAGATCTAGGTTTGAAGCTAATACAAACGGTGGATCAAGGAAAAACGTGGCAAAGATATGAGATTTCCCAAGAAAATGCTGGTATTCGTTTTAGAAAGATCGATTTTCTAAGCAAAGATTTTGGCTATGTGATTTACTCTGGTGGTCGAGTTGCTCGTCAAGAAGGAACGGTAGCGTATTTAACACACGATGGTGGGAAAACTTGGGAGGAAACGGCTAGTACAAATCAAACATCGTTGGTTCAAGCTGGTGGTTTTATTGATGAAAATACAGGCTTTTTATCTTTCGGAGCAGCACCTAATTTACAAGTCACAAAAGATGGCGGAGCTAGTTGGAAAACAGCGACGATTCAGGTGCCAGAAGAGTATAAAGCTATTTTTTTAGTGGCTGAAATGCCGTCTAAATCTGGGAATCAACTAGAACTTTTGTTGAATCAAGGAGAAGTCGGGGACTACAAGGGTGGTTTAGTAAAAGGAAAGTTTATTTCAAAAGATAATGGTGAAAATTGGGTATTTGATTGTGAGGTAGAGGCAGATGAGGAATAAGAAAATAATAAATAAAGTTAGCGGGATCATCTTTTTGATTTTGCTGATTCTATGCTTGCTGTTTTTAGGTGGATTCATGGTTATTTCTTCGAGAGGGTTCGATTTAATTAGTGATTGGCTTCTTTTCGCTGCAATAGTAGGAAGCTTTTTGTTTTTAGGCTTGACGCTACTATGCTTGGTCGACCTAGATAAGAAAAGAAAAATTCAGATAATTTGGCTTGAGGTTGCAGTGATCATCATAGTAACTATCCTCTTTGGATTGGTAAAGCCAAAAGAAAAAACAATTATGAGCCTTTCACCAGATGCAAAACAGGTTTTTTTAGTGAAGGAAACAAGTAATGATCATGCATTGTACTATTTCAATAATTATTATCTGATAATTGCACGGTTAAAAGAAAAACTACCAGTTGGGGAGATCACGGACTATCAACTAACGTGGCTAACGAATGAAACCTGTGTTTTGGTGTATCGTTCAAAAGACCAAGCCTTACATCAATATATTGGCACATATGGTGGACGAAAAATAGCCTATTCGTATGTGTTATCAAATTTGACAGGTTCTTGGGTATCAAAAGATGGAAAGACCCGTTTAACGTCTAGTGGGGCAACAGGAGTTGTGATCCAAGCAAACGGGGAAGTAGAAGAATATCCATTCGAGCAAGCTCAGCAATTTGGCACTACAGCCTTAGCGTTAAACGATGGCAAGAATGCTAAATGGTCGATTAGTTTAAACTCGGAAAATGAGTATAACGATCAAGGAGACTTAGTTAAAAATGCTCAGACAAAAATCATTCTATTAAAGGCTGGACTTGACGAACCACAAAAAATCGAGTTGTATTTTAAACAATAGACGAAATAAAAAATGGGAGAGTGGATAAAGATACTGCTCCCATTTTTTTTATTTCGTCTATTTACAATCATTCGCCATGTCTTTGGATAAAATAAAAATAAGCACCAATCAAATTTGCATTGTTTCCAACTGCACTTAACACAACAGAAGGGGAAATCAGTGGGCTGATAGAAAGACTATCTAAGATTTTTTTCAGCTCTTGGTTTAAATAATCCAGTAAAATAGTTTGACTACTGATACCGCCACCGATAACGATTTTTTCTGGATCTAGGATCGTTTGAAGGTTCCAGATCTGAAGTGCTAAAGAATTGCAATAAGTATGTAAAATACGTTGTGCATCCTGATTGCCAGATTTTACCGCTTCAAAAAAGAGTTCCCCGTTAACGTCACTCGTTTGTTTATTGATTGAGTGAGCAAAAGGTTTTAATAGACTATAGACACTATTTTTTACAGCAAAAAAATCGGCCATTCCCATTGATGAATTTGTTTGAACAAACGATAACTCTCCTGCAGATTGATGAGCGCCTCTAACGATTTGACCATTTACAAGCAAACCACCGCCAACACCTGTACCGAGTACGATCATAATAGCATTGTTTACGCCTTGCAACTGACCTAAATTCATTTCGCCGATAATGGCACACCGTGCATCATTCTCTACAGCAACAGGACAGTCGAAAATAGCTTGATAAAACGCAAGGATATTCATTTGTCTGATAAACTCAAGTGAGCCACCATGAACAGCGAAACCTGTGTCTGCATTGATGATTCCTGGCATAGAAATGGAGACACCATCAATTGGTTCTACCAGTTCATTGTACAGCTTTGTTAAACATTTTTTAAAGGCATCGCTTGCTTTAGGGGTTACTTGCTTTTGAACAAGTCCTAAGACTCCATCAGTCATTACCCCATATTTGATAAATGTACCGCCAATGTCTAAAACAAGAATTTTTTTCATTTATGTTCCCTCCTAAATGTTTAAACGAACAAATTGAATTCGCTTCCTTTACTTATATCAAAAGCTCTACTATAATGTACACATAAATTTTAACATAAGTAGGGTAAGCGAATGCTAGAAAAAATATCATCAGTCAAACAGTTGTCTGATGCAGATGAAGTATTACAAAATTATATTTTTAGAAATCTAGAAACTGTTTTTACACGTTCTGCTCGTGACATCGCAGCACAGATTCCATGTTCTCCTTCAACTGTAACACGTTTTGTAAGAAAGTGTGGCTTTGATTCTTATCACGATTTTCAGCGCTATGTCAAAAATGAAGTAAGTCAACTTGCGGGCAAAGGCATAACCGATACGATTTCACTTGAGCAAATTTTTGTGAATCAAGTTTTTGCTGAAAATGTACTTGAGCAAGTAGAGACTGCCAGTGCTTTATTAAAACAATCAAGTTTCATTTACTGCGTAGGAATGGGTTCTTCTGGGATTATGGCCAGCTATGCAGCTCGAAAGTTTAACACGATCGGCTTTAAAGCGATGTATTCAAATGAACCTTACGCCCCATTTTTGTCTACTCAAATGAAAGAGAAGAATAGCACCATCATTATTTTTTCTAGCTCAGGTGAAACGGCAGAAATCATCGAAATGGTTCAACTTTTAAAATCGAGCAACAACCAAATCATCAGTATCACCAATACTCATGATAATACCTTAGCCAGACTGTCAACAATCAATATTCCATATTATATTGAGAATCAACGGTTGCCATATAATTTTGATTTATCCTCGCAGATACCAACAGTAGCCATAATCGAGTACTTGGTAGCTTTTTGCTTCAACAAGAAATGATAGCTGCAAAGTTCATTTAGTAGACAACGTTTATAATTTGTTTATATTTATCCTTTATACTAGCTTTTAAACGTAGTTAAAGGAGGAGCGCTATGACTAAAAGGCTATTCCAAAAGATATCAGTCCTGTTTTTTACTTTAATTCTTTTTTCGGCGTGCCAACCTAAAACAGCTGATACAAAACAATCGGTAAAGGAGAGTACAAGTATGACAACTGAAAAAAGTAGTACAAGTCAAACGAATGAATCAGAAACAGTTTCAACGAGTAGCACAGAACAAGCCAATCAAACCTTTCCAGCTGGGACATTGATTCAAGCAGTGACAGAAAATGATGCTGCCAAAGTAGGAACAATACTTCAAGACAAACACTACCTGATCGATGAAGTGAATGATAAAGGTGAGACGCCGCTATTGATCGCAACACATGAAAACTTTATCGACATCGCCAAACAACTGATCGATGCAGGTGCTGATATCAATGTTCAGGATCAAATTTCGGATAGTCCATATCTTTATGCTGGAGCCCAAGGGAAAACAGAAATTTTAGCATACATGTTGGACAAACAAGTGCCAGATCAACAAAAAGTGAATCGCTTTGGTGGGAACGCTTTGATTCCAGCAGCTGAAAAAGGTCATCTTGAAAATGTGAAACTGTTATTAAAAGATGGTCGAGCAGATATTAATCATCAAAATAATTACGGTTATACAGCGTTGATCGAAGCAGTTGCGTTAAAAGACGGATCTGAAATTTATCAACAAATCGTCAAAGTTTTGTTAGAAGGTGGAGCCGATAAGACATTGAAAGATAACACTGGGCGAACAGCTGAAGACTATGCTAGAAGTTTAGGCTATACAGAAATGTTGAATACACTTCGTTCATATTAATAGTGACAAAACAGCAGAGGCTTAACCCTCTGCTGTTTTTGAATTTTCTTGTTCCAGTAAGTATTCCTTTTTATCGGCCATCTTGAAGAATGGATACCATACAAGTACATTGACGATCAATAAAACGATGAAAATCAATAAGTAGTTAAATCCACCTTTCAGTGCCATTGCAATAGGTGCCGGCGTTGTCCAAGGTAAAGCAATCAACGGATTATACTTGGAAAAATCTAAAATCGATAACATGCCCCAAGCAATACCGCCCATCAATAAAGGAGAGGCGACCATTGGAACAAAGAAGAACGGATTTAACATCAGTGGCATCCCGAAAATGAGTGGTTCATTTACATTGAAAATAACTGGTGGACCAGCTAGTTTAAATAAAGATTTGTATCGCTCGGATTTTGCTGTAAACATAGAAAGCACTAAACCGTAAGTACTGCCTTGACCACCAAACGAATTTCCACAAACATAAGAGACTACCGCCATTGCAAGATAAGGCAGTTCTTGATGTTGTTGATAAGCAGTCATATTGGCTAACATATTGGCCGTCATGACTGGCATCACCACGCCATAAACCATATTTGGGTGAATACCGAAAAACCATAGCATATTCGCCAAAGTAAAAATAAGGATGATCGCAATAGGAGAACCAGTTAACGATTGTAGTGGTGCTTGGATCAATGTGGTAATAAACGCGAAAATATTACCAAAAGGTGTAAAGGAAAAAATAATTCTAACAACGAAAAAGGCTGCTAAAATAACACCAGATAAAATGGCAGGACTTAATGACTCAGAAACATTTGAAGGCACTGTGTCAGGCATTTTGATCGTTAGATTTTTTCTGATCAAAAATCCATATAAAACAGCGGTAAAATAACCAACAATAATTGCCACAAATAAGCCCGTGCCACCAGTATATTGACTAGCAAATGCTTCTACATTAGTACTCGCTGTAACGACCGTCTGGGCAGGAAATTCAGTAATGGCTTTTTCCAAGGTATAAGTTTGGATCATTTGCGGCATCAAAATGAAGAAGGAACCAATAGCTAAAAGACCAGCAGGGAGTGGATCATGACCTTCTTTTTTAGAATAGATATAGGCGAAGTTAAATGTTACATAAACTGAAAGCAAATTGATAGTAGCACCTAATGCTGCATTGAAATGTGCTGTCATACCTGTTTTAGCTAAAAATTCGATCCATTGAGGAATCGGAAAGTTCCCGATGATCATCAGTAAAGCCACACCTAACGTGATTGGTGTTGTTCGCATAAAGGCTTCAGCTAACGCGCTAAAAAATTTACTCCCATTCATTTTTTGAGCAATCGGACCAATAAACTTGTTCAGAAATTTTTCTAAAGTCTCCATTATTTATTCCCCATTTCCTTTAAATAATCACCGTTCGTTTCAATCACCTTTTGATACCAATAAAAACTATCTTTTTTATAACGAGTTAAGGTACGTTCAGACGATTCATCCCGATCAACATAAACAAAACCATATCGTTTTTGATACCCGTTCAACCAACTAAGTAAATCAGTGAAACTCCAAGTGCAGTACCCTAAAACTTGTACACCATCTGTGATTGCTTCTTGGATCTCTTGTAAGTGCTTTTGCAGGTATTCGATTCGATAAGGATCGTGGATTTTTCCATTTTCTAATTTGTCATATTCTCCTAGACCATTTTCAGTGATCAGTACTGGCAATTGATACCGGCTTTCAATCGTTCTTAACGCTACCCGAATACCGACAGGATCGATCGTCCAATCCCAATTCGTTTGTTTAAGATACGGGTTTTTAACAAATTTACTGACTCTAGGAATTTCCAGTTCTTTGCTGGTTCCTTTTTTACCAGAGTTGTTCATACTCATATCACCTGATAATGTATCTGAGGTACTCGCTTTAACGGTTGCTGTTTGATAATAATTCAGTCCAATAAAATCAGGAATACCGCTTGCTAATAATTGTTGATCCGCTTTGGTTATAACAGGTGCTAATTGGATTTTTTCTAGTTGTTTGATAACGGTACGAGGATATTTACCAGTTGCATAGACATCCAGCCAGAAAAAGCCCATCAGCTCTTCAGTATCAATCTTGGCTAAGACATTCAATGGATCGCTATCAAAAGCATAAGCAGGACCATAATTAAAGCTTGGACCAATCTGACCTGAATAGCCACCGTTTTTAAATGCTTTGATCACCGAAGCATTGGCAAGGTTGGCAATATGATTTGCTGCAAACATTCGTTTAACATCTCGAACCGCAGGAGGATGAGTACCTAGCAAATAACCATGAGTGATAAACACATTTTGTTCATTCAAACTTATCCAATAATTCACTCTATCAGAAAACGTATCAAATAAAAGGGTGGCATAGTTTGTAAAATCGTCAATGATTTGACGTGACTCCCAGCCACCATACTCATCTTGCAATGCTTGAGGAAGATCCCAATGATAAATAGTTACGACTGGTTCAATGTTGTGGGCTAATAGCTCATCAATTAGTTGACTATAAAAATTCAATCCTGCTTGATTGACTTGCCCTTTGCCATTTGGGAAAATCCGTGACCAGGCGATAGAAAAACGATAGGCTTTCAACCCAAGTTCTGCCATCAGAGCAACATCTTCTTTAAAGCGATGATAGTGGTCAACTGCAACATTTCCATTGGTATTTTTAAAGGTCGTACCAGGTTGTTTAACAAAAGTATCCCAGACAGAAAACCCTTTTCCATCGTCTTGATAAGCTCCTTCAACTTGATAAGCAGCAGAAGCACTCCCCCATAAAAATGTTTCAGGAAACTGTTCTAATTCTAAGTGTCGCATGATCATTCCTCATTTCACTATTGTTTTGTACAATTCGATAATAGCGGAAGAAATTAGAATTTGTAAGCGTTTTTCTTCAATGTGCAACGTATTGCAAGATTATGAAATGCTCAAATTAAAATAAAAAAACAGCCATACTTTTTTTTCTATTTAAGCGATAGTGCTTTTTTTCTTACCCTAAACCACGTATAATGAGAATCAAATGAATCAAGTAAAGTGAGGCTATTTCTACATGAAAAAATTCTTCGAAAGTTTACCTGTCCATGATTACACGACAAAACTTTCAGTATCGATCGTTTATGCGATCTTGGCATCTGTTGCGATGAACTTCTTTTATCAACCAGGTAATATTTATTCCAGCGGGATTACTGGATTAGCGCAGATTTTGACGACCTTATCAACAAAAGTCGTAGGCTTTAAAGTCCCTGTTTCGATTACCTTATATGCGCTGAACATTCCATTATTTTTTGTTGCTTGGCTTAAAATCGGGAAAAAATTTACAGTCTTCACTTTTTTGACGGTGACCTTAACATCGATTTTTATGCAGATTGTTCCGCAAACCGTTCTTTCTAATGATCCGATTATTTGTGCTATTTTTGGTGGAGCGGTGATGGGGTCTGGTATTGGTTTTGCATTGAAAAATGGCTTATCTTCAGGTGGTTTGGATATTTTCAGTATTACGATACGTAAGAAAACGGGGCGCTCTGTGGGTTCGATTTCGATGTACTTTAACGGCTTGATCATTTTTGTTGCAGGATACTTGTTTGGTTGGCAGTATATGTTTTACAGTGCGTTGTCGATTTTTGTAAGCGGGAAAGTGACAGATGCTGTTTATACCAAACAAAAGAAGATGCAAGTGATGATTATTACAAAAAATCCAGATGCAGTCATTGATGGGATTCAGCAAAAAATGAGACGTGGAATCACGATTATTCATGAAGCAGAAGGTGCTTATCGACATGATAAACAGACCTTGCTGTTAACTGTCGTGACTCGTTATGAATTGCCGTCATTGGAATCAGCAATGAAAGAATCTGATCCATCCGCTTTTGTGAGTATTTCTGATAATGTAAAAATTCTTGGTCGCTTTTATGAAGAAGACCTTTAAAAGCGAAAGGGGCAAAAAATCCAGATGAATGCTGGATTTTTTTAGTTTCATCCACTCACAAAAAAGCTGAATGGACATAAAGGAGAACTATTTTCAAAGAATAGAAGGATCATTTCAAAAAAATAATCTCTTTTTCTTGAAAAGAGAAGTGAAAACTGTTAAACTATGTTTGTAAGATTGAGGGACGCTTTTATGACTGTTAAAGAATTTAACAATGAAAAAGAAGAACATCAATCCTATTTTTTTAAAGTTCATAGGTCGTTTTAAGTCTAACTTGGACGTTTTTAGACCAACGAAGGAGCGCATCATGCTAAATGAATTAAAAATGATTGAAGCAGTTGCTCCAGATTTGCTCGATGTAATGCAGGAAAGATTTCATATTCTTCGTAATATTTACTGGATGCAGCCTATTGGACGCCGAAGTCTATCTGACAGTATGGGGATTACAGAACGAGTCTTGAGAACTGAGACAGATTTTCTGAAAAACTTACAACTGATAGAAACTTCAAAAAGTGGTATGACCTTAACTGAAAAAGGCTTAGAAGTTTACCAAGGATTAGAATCCGTCATGAATCAATTACTTGGCATGCATCAAGTCGAAAAAGAAATTAGCCAATACTTTGGAATCAAACGTTGTATTGTTGTTGCTGGGAATAGTGATAATCAGGAGAAAGTTCTTTATGAGTTTGGGGATATTTTAACCGATTCGTTGGATTTGATTTTACCTGAAGGTGAGAATATTATTGCTGTGATGGGCGGAACGACAATGGCAATGACTGCCGAACATATGGGGTCGTTAGAAACAGAAAAACGACACAATCTATTTGTTCCTGCTCGTGGCGGGATCGGTGAAGCTATGACCGTTCAAGCGAATTCTGTAAGTGCAGTGATGGCTAGTAAAACGGGTGGACACCATAGAGCATTATATGTGCCAGAACAATTAAGTCTTGAAACGTATAATTCACTGTTGCAAGAACCGTCGATCCAAGAAGTTCTGACATTGATTGAACAAAGTAATTGTGTTGTTCATAGTATCGGTCGTGCGTTGCATATGGCAGCACGTCGCAAAATGTCAGATGATGAAATGGTGATGTTGAAGCAAAACAATGCTGTGGCAGAATCATTTGGGTATTTCTTTGATGAAGAAGGAGAAGTGGTTTACAAAATCCCTCGAATCGGACTTCAGTTGAAGGATGTACAAAAAATTCCAAATGTCGTTGCAATTGCGGGCGGTAAGACAAAAGCTAAAGCAATTCGGGCATATATGAAAAATGCACCAAAACAAACGTGGCTCATCACAGATGAAGCTGCTGCAAATGAGATTTTAAAAGGGGTAACCCTTTAAAATAAAAAAATTTTTGATTTTCATAAGGAGGAAATCTTTAATGACAGTTAAAGTAGGTATTAATGGATTTGGACGTATCGGACGCTTAGCATTCCGTCGTATCCAAGATGTAGCAGGAATCGAAGTAGTAGCAATCAACGATTTAACAGATGCTAAAATGTTAGCTCACTTGTTAAAATATGACACAACTCAAGGACGTTTCAACGGAACTGTTGAAGTTCATGATGGATCTTTCAACGTTAACGGTAAAGAAGTTAAAGTTCTTGCTAACCGCAACCCAGAAGAATTACCATGGGGCGAATTAGGCGTAGATATCGTTCTTGAATGTACTGGATTCTTCACTTCAAAAGAAAAAGCTGAATTACACTTAAAAGCTGGTGCTAAACGTGTTGTTATCTCTGCTCCAGGCGGAAATGACGTACCAACAATCGTTTACAACACTAACCACGATATCTTAACAGGTAAAGAAACAGTTATCTCAGGTGCTTCATGTACTACTAACTGTTTAGCTCCTATGGCTAAAGCTTTACAAGACAACTTTGGTGTTGTTGAAGGTCTTATGACTACAATCCACGCTTACACAGGTGACCAAATGACTCTTGATGGACCACACCCTGGTGGAGACTTCCGTCGTGCACGTGCTGCAGCAGAAAACATCGTACCTAACACTACTGGTGCTGCTAAAGCAATCGGTCTAGTTATCCCAGAATTAAATGGTAAATTAGACGGAGCTGCTCAACGTGTTCCTGTAGCAACTGGTTCATTAACTGAATTAGTAACAGTTCTTGACAAAAACGTAACAGTTGAAGAAGTAAACGAAGTAATGGCTAAAGCAGCTAACGAATCATACGGATACAACGAAGATCAAATCGTATCTTCTGATATCGTAGGTATGACTTTCGGTTCATTATTCGATGCTACTCAAACTAAAGTAATGACTGTTGGCGACAAACAATTAGTGAAAACTGTTGCTTGGTACGACAACGAAATGTCTTATACTGCACAATTAGTTCGTACTTTAGAGTACTTCGCTAACTTATAAGATTCGTTCTTATCATTAGTGAAATTTGAACAACTGTGAAATAATAAGCGGGGAAGCATCGCGCTTCCTCGCTTTTTTTATAAGGTTAAGAAAATCATTCTTTTCAAAAATAAAATTAGATAGGGGTAACTTTTAATGGCTAAAAAGACTATCAAAGATGTAGACTTAAAAGACAAAAAAGTTCTTGTACGTGTTGACTTTAACGTCCCTTTGAAAGATGGCGTGATCACAAACGATAACCGTATCGTTGCAGCACTTCCAACAATCAAATACGTAATCGAAAATGGCGGGAAAGCAATTTTATTCTCTCATTTAGGTCGTGTGAAAACAGAAGAAGATAAAGCTGGCAAATCATTAAAACCAGTAGCAGAACGTTTAGGCCAATTATTGGGCAAACCAGTAACATTCGTTCCTGAAACTCGCGGAACTGAATTAGAAACAGCTGTTAACAACATGAAAGACGGCGACGTTTTAGTGTTTGAAAACACTCGTTTTGAAGATATCGATGGTAAAAAAGAAAGCGGAAATGATGCTGAATTAGGTAAATACTGGGCTTCTTTAGGTGATGTATTTGTGAATGATGCATTTGGTACGGCTCACCGTGCGCACGCTTCAAACGTAGGAATCGCATCAACTGGTATTCCAACAGTTGCTGGATTCTTAATGGAAAAAGAAATCAAATTCGTCGGTGAAGCAGTAACTGCACCTAAACGTCCATTTGTAGCGATTTTAGGTGGCGCAAAAGTTTCTGACAAAATCGGCGTTATCGAAAACTTGATTTCTAAAGCAGACAAAATCCTTATCGGCGGCGGAATGACATATACGTTCTACAAAGCAAAAGGAATCGAAATTGGTAATTCACTTGTTGAAGAAGATAAAGTTGCTTTAGCAAAAGAATTGATCGAAAAAGCTGGTGACAAACTAGTATTACCAATCGATTCAGTATGTGCTAATGAATTCAGTAATGATGTTGAAACTGTTATCACTGATGGCGAAGCTGTACCAGAAGGTTACATGGGCTTAGACATTGGACCTAAATCAATTGAATTGTTTACTAAAGAATTAGAAGGTGCAAAAACAGTTGTTTGGAACGGACCAATGGGCGTATTCGAAATGAGCAACTTTGCTAAAGGGACAATCGGTGTATGTGAAGCAATTGCTAACTTAGAAGACGCAACAACAATCATCGGTGGAGGAGACTCTGCTGCAGCTGCAATTCAATTAGGCTTTGCTGATAAATTCACTCACATTTCAACAGGTGGGGGCGCAAGCTTAGAATTACTAGAAGGTAAAGAATTACCAGGTCTAGCGGCAATTAACGATAAGTAAAAAAGTTGAACAAGCCATTTAGATCTTAAGTATTACTGGAGAAAAATTTTAGCGATGCTTTTGATCATGAATTTTTAGTCAGTAAAACCGAAGAGATCTGGCTTGTGAATCTGGATTGGTTCGACCAATCCACACCACAAATAAGAAAAGGATGTGCTTTTCCATGCGTAAACCAATTATTGCTGGTAACTGGAAAATGAACAAAACTGCTTCAGAAGCGAAGGCTTTTGCAGAAGCAGTAAAAACAAAAATTCCTGCAAATAGTTCAGTAGATTCTGTTATCGGTTCTCCAGCTTTATTCTTACAAGAATTAGTAGAAGCGGCTAAAGGAACTGAATTAAAAATCTCTGCACAAAACTGCTACTGGGAAAACTCAGGTGCATTCACTGGTGAAACATCTCCAGCGGCTCTTGCAGATTTAGGTGTTGACTATGTCATCATTGGTCACTCTGAACGTCGTGAGTATTTCCACGAAACAGACGAAGACATCAACAAAAAAGCCAAAGCAATTTTTGCAAACAACATGACACCAATCTTCTGTTGTGGTGAATCTTTAGAAACATACGAAGCAGGCAAAACTGCTGAGTGGATCGAAGGCCAAATCACAAATGGTTTAGTTGGTTTATCAAATGAGCAAGTATCTTCAATGGTCATTGCTTATGAACCAATCTGGGCAATCGGAACTGGTAAATCTGCTGATGCAAACATCGCGGATGAAATCTGTGGTGTTGTACGTGCAACAGTTGAAAAATTATACGGTAAAGAAGTATCAGAAGCTGTACGTATCCAATACGGCGGTTCTGTGAAACCTGAAAACATTGCTGAATATATGGCAAAAGAAAACGTTGATGGTGCTTTAGTCGGCGGAGCAAGCTTAGAAGCTGATTCATTCTTAGCATTGTTAGATGCCGTTAAATAATCACGTCTTATATCAATATACGCGATTAATCGAAGTTTCATTGAATATTCTATGAATTATGCAAAAAATGTTTGCATAGCGCGCGTTTATTCACTACAATCATAATTAAGGGAATCGAATCCCCTTAGTATAAAACAAACTCAAAGGAGAGACAAAACATGTCAATTATTACTGATGTTTATGCACGCGAAGTCTTAGACTCACGCGGTAACCCAACAATCGAAGTAGAAGTATACACTGAAAGCGGAGCTTTTGGTCGTGGAATGGTTCCATCTGGTGCTTCAACTGGTGAGTACGAAGCGGTTGAATTACGTGATGGCGACAAAGCTCGTTACTTAGGTAAAGGGGTTGTTAAAGCAGTTGACAACGTAAATAACATCATCGCTGAAGCAATCATTGGCTACGATGTACGTGACCAAATGGCAATTGATAAAGCAATGATCGATTTAGATGGAACTCCTAACAAAGGTAAATTAGGCGCAAACGCTATTCTTGGTGTTTCAATCGCTGTAGCTCGTGCTGCTGCTGATTACCTAGAAGTACCTTTATACCACTACTTAGGCGGATTCAATACTAAAGTATTGCCAACTCCAATGATGAACATCATCAATGGTGGATCTCATGCTGACAACAGTATCGACTTCCAAGAATTCATGATCATGCCTGTAGGCGCTCCTACATTCAAAGAAGCTTTACGCTATGGTGCTGAAGTATTCCACGCATTAGCTGGAATCTTAAAAGCTCGTGGATTAGCTACTTCTGTAGGTGACGAAGGTGGATTTGCTCCTAACCTTGGTTCAAACGAAGAAGGTTTTGAAGTAATCATCGAAGCAATCGAAAAAGCTGGCTATGTACCTGGTAAAGATATCGTTCTAGCTATGGATGCTGCTTCTTCTGAATTCTACGATAAAGAAAAAGGCGTTTACGTTTTAGCTGATTCAGGCGAAGGCGAAAAAACAACTGAAGAAATGATCGCATTCTACGAAGAATTATGTGCGAAATACCCAATCATCTCAATCGAAGATGGATTAGATGAAAATGACTGGGATGGTTTCAAAAAATTAACTGTTGCATTAGGCGACAAAGTTCAATTAGTTGGTGACGATTTATTCGTTACAAACACAACTAAATTAGCTGAAGGTATTGAAAAAGGAATCGCAAACTCAATCCTTATCAAAGTGAACCAAATCGGTACTTTAACTGAAACATTTGAAGCAATCGAAATGGCGAAAGAAGCTGGCTACACTGCAGTTGTATCTCACCGTTCAGGTGAAACAGAAGATTCAACAATCTCTGATATCGCTGTTGCAACAAACGCTGGTCAAATCAAAACTGGTTCTCTATCACGTACTGACCGTATTGCAAAATACAACCAATTATTACGTATCGAAGACCAATTAGGCGAAGTTGCTGAATACAAAGGCTTGAAATCTTTCTACAACTTAAAAAACAAATAATTTTTAATTGATCATAAAGCAAAAAGGGACAACTGATTTTTTTCATCTTTTCTCCTTATACTCATACGTAAAACACCTCTTGTTTTAACAAGAGGTGTTTTTTTGTCTCTTTTTTCAGTTATACTGATAGTAATTCAATTGCCATTTTAAAGGAGAGGATAACGAAATGGAAAAGTTTTTAAGGGGTATATTTATAATCGGTCTTTCAATTATCCTAACGGCCTGTTCCTCCAATAAGAAAGTCGAAAAAGTTGCTAAAAAAGCTGTAGACAAACGATTGGTACATAAATTAGCAGGTTCTTGGCTAGCAGATAGTTATGATTATGGAAACTATAAAATAGTCTACGAAGAAAATAGGTTGATTTTCAATTCAACCGAATTAGAGATTGACTATACAAAAGAGAATAAAGTTTTTACACATAAACAAAACGATAAAACAGTTCATTACATTTTTGAAGTAAAAGAAGATGAACTGATTGTTTATCCTAGCTATGAAATTGAGCAAAATAGTGACGAACTAATGGTAGGTGGAGATTTAGCACCAATCCAGCTGAAAAAGATATGAACGATATATGAGGAATGATTATCAAAAAGAAAAAATCGGTGCTATACTTAAAAGAAAATGAGGAGGACCTATAATGAACCAATCAGATCTCCAAGCAATTATGAAAAAGCAACGTACTTTTTTTAACATAAACCAAACAAAATCGATCTCGTATAGAAAAGAGCAACTTGAACAACTCCTAAAAAACGTTAAAAAACACGAAGAAGATTTCTATTGGGCTTTTGAAAAGGATCTTAAAAAACCTAAAGCAGAAGTATACGCTACCGAATTAGGTCTAGTTCTTTCTGCCATTAATGATATGCTCAAAAATCTGGATAAATGGACGAAACCTGTAAATAAACCAAGAGCAGTTTCATCTTTACTAAACAAAAATACGGTTTTCTTAGAGCCTTTCGGAACGGTCTATATTATCGGTCCCTTTAATTATCCACTTCAGTTGACGCTAGTTCCTTTGATAGGAGCTCTGGCTGCTGGTAATTGTGCTATTGTAAAACCATCATCAAAAACACCCAATGTAGCAGCGGTGATTGGTGCAATTCTTGGAGAAACGTTTGATGAGGAATATGTCAAAGTGCTATCGCCCAATTCTATTGATAATGCGTCAGTCTTAAAAGAGCGTATGGATTTCATCTTTTTTACAGGAAGTACTAAAGTCGGGAAAATTGTGATGGAAGCTGCTGCCAAACACTTAACGCCAGTTGTCTTAGAGCTTGGAGGGAAAAGTCCAGCAATCGTAACGGAACAAGCTGACATAGAAATTGCAGCTGAACGAATCATTTGGAGTAAATTATTGAATACTGGTCAAACATGCATTGCAACAGATTATGTCTTAGTGGATGAAAAGGTCAAAAGCCAACTCATCAAAGCCTTGAAAGAAAAAATTATCGAATTCTACGGTCAATCGATTCAAGAAAATCTAGACTATGGTCGTATCGTTCAGGGCTCAGCGATTGATAAGTTTATCCAATTAATCGAGGAAAATCGTCACTCCCTTATTTATGGAGGAGAGTATGATCAGAAAACAAGATTTGTCGCTCCAAGTCTATTTGACATTGGCTTGACTCGTGAGAATAGTTTGATGAAAGAAGAAATATTTGGCCCTTTATTACCAATCTGCACATATGGTCAATTAAGTGAGGCCATTCAATTTGTTAAAGAAGGGGAGAAACCTTTAGCAGTATATTTATTCTCAGATGATCGAACAATTCAAAAACAGATTTTACATGAACTTTCATTTGGTGGTGGTGGAATCAATCAAACGATTCTTCATGTAGCCAACGATGATTTACCATTTGGAGGAGTTGGTGCTTCTGGAATGGGGAATTATCACGGGAAATATAGTATTGAAACATTCTCTCATAAGAAATCGGTTGTTTTTGGTAGAAAAGACTCAATGGCAAAATTGATTTATCCACCTTATGATCAGAAGAAATTCGATTGGATCAAACGTTTATTGTAAATAGAATAGAATAAAGCTTAAAGCGCAGATTATCTAAACTTGCGCTTTAAGCTTATTTAGTTTGTTTTCTCTGCCTTTATACGGACAATCTCTATGATAAATCTAATCCCCGTTACTAAAAAGACAATTATTCCCGCAAAAAGGAAAAGAAAACCGATCGGTAAAAGGTAAAAATTTTCGTGTAAAATGCCTGTTGCATCAATATATTCTACTGAATTCATTTTGATGAAAAAACAGGCAAAACCAAAAAATAATAGAAAACTCCCAATCAATGTGGTGATCATATTTAGTTTTGCTCGTCTGGTCTTGCTACCATCCTTGATTAGCTTTTCAGTCATATTATTCACATTACTTCCTCCTAGAATCAATTCATCAAGCGAAATATGAAAAATACTAGAAATCAGGATCAATAATTCAAGATCGGGAAGATTCCGGTTATTTTCCCAGTTTGAGACCGCTTGTCGGGTCACATTCAAACGGATCGCAAATTGTTCTTGTGTGAACTGATTTTTTGTTCTTAACTCTTTGATCTTGTCTCCAAATTCCATCGTCTAAATTCCTTTCGTTAATGTACCTTAAGCATAAAGCGATATCTTGTGATATTCAAGAAAGCATAGCTTGCAGACTGAGTAATATAGAAGGAAAGAGTTGCTTGCTTCGCCAGTTTAGCTGTGAAAATACGTTTTTTTGTGCTTAGCAGATCCAGTCGAAGTGGTAAATTTTTTTATATAAATAAATTATAGCATCTCCTGTTTATAATAGGTTGAAATAGGGTAACTTAATTAGAAATGGAATAATTTGTATCAAATAAAAAATGGTAAAATGCATATGTTTTCTTTTAAGATGATTTATTTGTTATACTAAAATTAATGAAACGAAAGGAGGAAAATTTTATGAAAACAAGAGCTGAATTAAAAAATGAAGCGAAAGACGTTTTACGTGGACGTTGGAAAGACAGTGTGTTGATGTGTTTGGTACCGACATTAGTTTCAATTGCAATTGGACTACTTATATTTTTTCTACTATTATTACCAACCATCACATTCGTTCAAAACAACCCTGATTTTGTAAACGGCACTTCAAGCTACGAAGGTAGTTCTGGTGGCGGCGGTGGAGGTTTCTTTGGTGGCGTTATAGGTGCATTGTTTAGTGCTGGTATTTCTTGGACATTCCTTGATCTTTTAAGAGGAAAAAAACAAGAAATCAACCCTTTTTCAGATGCATTTCGTGGTTTCGCAGGACCTGTGATTTTAGGTGTCATTTGTATTAGTCTATTAACACTTGTCTTTGTTACACTTTGGTCATTACTATTGATTATCCCAGGAATTATCAAAGGTTATTCTTATTCACAAGCGTATTTTGTTTATTATGATGGTTATGAAGAAACCGGATTACGTCCAGGATTCTTAGATTCAATCACTCGTAGCAGAAAGCTTATGAATGGTTATAAAGGACAATTGTTCTTATTAGACCTAAGCTTTATCGGTTGGCATATCCTAGCAATGTTAACATTAGGAATCGGTTATTTATGGTTAACGCCATACATCACTGCAACCAAAGCAGCATTTTATGAAAATTTACCGAAAACAGCAGCGATTTAAGCTAGTTAAACCAGAAGTTTATGACTTCTGGTTTTTTTGTGATGAAAATGTTCCACCTTACATAGCAGAAAATTGTTTATAAATTGTTTATTTTCTTGTTAGAACCTGTTTACATCTCTCTTCTATAATAAAGGTAAGCAATAAGAAAACAGTTTTATTACTGAAGGGAGAAATGATCATGAACAAGAAAAACAAAAAAATTATCGCAGGTGTTTCAAGTTTAGTTTTACTATTAGCAGGTTGTAGCGTGGGAGCACAAGAGACAATAGGGACAAAAGACAGTAACCAGCAACAAACGGAGCAGTCAAAACGAGATAATAGCAAAACGAAAGGTGACAAACTAACTAAAATTTTAGGTAAAACTGATTGGCAAGGGACAAAGGTCTACGACAAAGACAAGAATGATTTAACAGCAGAAAATGCCAACTTTATCGGTTTGGCAAAATATGATGCTGAAACGGGTCGCTATGAATTTTTCGATGCTCAAACAAAAGAAAGCCGTGGTGACCGTGGTACATTCTTCATTACAAATGATGGTACAAAACGAATTTTGATTTCTGAAACCATGAATTATCAAGCAGTTGTTGGTCTTACTGAATTGACGAATAAAAAATTTACTTACACTAGAAAAGGCAAAGACAAAGCAGGAAATGAAGTAGATGTATTTGTAGAACATATCCCGTATAATAAAAGTAAGTTAACTTTTACGGAGAAAGAAAAACCATTAGATACAACTACAGGCAAAATTGATACAAAAACAGCTGGTGCGACTATTTTAGGTCAAACATTATGGAACGGAACTAAAGTGTTGGATGAATCGGGCAATGATGTAACAGCCTTCAATAAAAACTTTATTAGTTTAGCAAAATTTGCTGCAGACACGAATAAATATGAATTCTTCAATTTAGAGACGGGTGCTAGTCGTGGTGACTTTGGTTACTTTGACGTATTAAACCATAATAAAATCCGGGCTCATGTATCGATTGGTCAAAATAAATATGGTACAGCGCTAGAATTAACTGAGTTGAACAGCAAGAAATTCACCTATAAACGAACTGGAAAAAATCAAGCAGGTCAAGATATCACAGTATTTGTAGAACATGAACCTTACACAGGCGCATTCAATCCTGCGTTTAGTTTCTAAAAATGTCTGAACAGAAGTGAAGCAAAGCGATTGTTTCCTCTATAAATGAAAGTAAAGGAGAAAAAAATGACCATAAAAAAACGATTTCTCATTTCATATATTGGCGGTATAGCAATCGCTTGTCTTTCACTTTTTTCAATCATCAGTATTGTTTTTTATGTGACAACTGGGAAAGTACCAACTCCTAGTAGTTTGTATAAGACGTTTACACAGCAACGCTCATTAAGCCCAGAGGAAGAACTAGCCTACATCAAATTACGCAATATAGCAAAATCTGATCCTGATCAATTACTTGAACCAACTGGTGAGTTAAAAGAAATGATCCAAACATTTGAAAAAGAAGCCTTGGGTGTCGTTGTACGTAAGGAAGCAACGATCGCCTATTATTCTCAGGATTTAGTAGAAAAATCACTGATTGTCCACTTTCCCCAATTTGATGCTAATAATATTGAAACTAGAGGAACGATCGACAATGCGGGGCGTTTGTACCGTTATATGAAATTTGATTTTTATTTTAGTGATCAAGTACCGGGAAGCTTATTAGTTTTAAAAAAAGAAAATAACTTTTTAGAATTTATGACAAAGTGGGGCGTACTGGTCATCGTAACGATAGTGCTAGTGGCACTTGGCGGACTATTTTTTCTAAATCATCTATTAAAGAAAACAATTATCCAACCATTGGAAAAGCTTGGCGTAGGGATGTCAGAAATCAGTAATGGCTATTTGGAGACCTCTGTGGATAGACCTGTGAAACAAACTGCGATGGAAGTGAAGCAGTTGACGGATGATTTTGAAAAGATGCGGGAAGCGTTGCTTCATTCAACAGAAGAACAAGGAAAACTTGAAAATAACCGTAAAGAGCTTGTTGCCAGTATCTCCCATGATCTCAAAACACCGATCACTTCAATCATCGGTTATGTTGAAGGATTGTTGGACGGAGTAGCGGATTCACCAGAGAAACGTGACAAATACTTACAAACGATCCACACCAAAGCTCTCTCATTGAATGATTTGATTGAAGAACTCTTTTTATATTCTAAATTAGATGCAGCCGCAATTCCGTTTCACTTTGAACGAATCAATCTCAATGAGTTTTTAAAACATATTATTGAAGAATTTCAGTTACAAGAAACGCAAGTGTCAATTCAATTATCTACTCAAGGAACAATGGTAAGCAATGTTTTGGCAGATCGGATGCAGTTAAATCGAGTGTTCATCAATTTGCTCCAAAATAGCTTGAAATTTAAAGCGCATAATCGACCGCTGTCAATTCAGATCGCTATATCTGAAACCTCTGAAAGGGTGGAAGTTCGTGTATCTGATAACGGACAAGGTATTTCAGCTGAACAGTTACCGTTTGTTTTTGATCATTTCTATCGGGGAGAAGAAGCACGGCCAACGAATACTGGTGGTAGCGGTCTAGGTCTTGCCATCGTAAAGCAAATCATCGATATGCATAAAGGACAGGTGCTAATCGAAAGTGAACTGCACCAAGGAACAACGGTCACGATTTTACTAAAAAAAGCTTGAGGAGGACAGCCAGATGTCAAAGGAAGTATCCCGAATTTTACTGATTGAAGATGATGTAAGTATTGCAGAATTGCAAAAAGATTATTTAGAAATCAATCAAATGAAAGCCGAAATTGCCCGTGATGGATTGGTTGGTCTGAATCGAGCTTTAACGGAAGAATTTGATTTGATTGTGATTGATATCATGCTACCATCAATGGATGGTTTTGAAATTTGTCGCCGTATTAGAGAAAAGAAAAATATTCCATTGATGATCGTTTCTGCTAAAAAAGAAGATATCGATAAGGTCAGAGGCTTAGGTCTAGGCGCAGATGATTATATGACAAAACCATTTAGTCCAAGCGAATTAGTTGCTCGTGTTCAAGCACACATCAAACGTTATCAGCTATTGACTCGAACTGATCCAGTTAATGATACAGTGGAAAGAGGAGCAATTATGATCGATAAAAGTGCTCGTAGAGTCTTTGTTTTAGGGAAGGAAATCCTTTTTCCAACCAAAGAATTTGATTTACTACTTTTTTTCATGGAGCATCCGAATCGTGTCTGGATGAAAGAACAACTTTTTCGACAAGTTTGGGATATGGATGAGCTTGATAGTGATATTTATACAGTAGTTGTGCATGTAGGGCGAATTAGAGAAAAACTAAAAAAAGGCAGATTGTCGGAGATTCCGATTGAAACTATTTGGGGCAGCGGCTATCGTTTTAATGCCTAATAAGAAGACCAAAAGGAGAAATTTTATGAAAAAAAGTTATCTGCTGGCTGTTCTTTTCCTAGGCAGCGTTATCGGACTTGTTGGATGCAAACCAGATCAAAGAAACGCCACAGAACAATCAAGTCTAGCAACAAGACCGGCAATTTTCAATAGTTCTTCAACTGAATCTGTTGCCTCAAGTGAAGCAGCAGAAGCAAATAAGGAGAACGAGCTAACATTTGAGAACACATCATACAACTATGATGTCGTTACTGGTGCTACCCAAACAACATTTGGCTCCAATCCAAAACCCCTTTATACTTACGAAGAAAAGCTCAAAAAAATGTTCTGGTCGAATCAACCACCTTTAGGATTACTTGAAGGAAATTATTTTACTAATGATGGCTATTTTGATGTAGGGAATCATGGAATCGTTGAAATCGTAACGGATGATACAAATAAGATCATCAATGTTGAATTTAATGAATACGGCGCTGAAAACTACTATGCTTCAAAATATGCTGGGGCTAATAAACGTCTTTCAGACTATGCTTTTTTCCAAGCACAAAATCCAAGAACCGATACAACTTTAGTAACAGTGGTCAATGGTATCACCTTTGTCGAAAAGCAAATGCGGGAAGAAAATCGTATTACAGGAAATTTTGAAACAGTAAAAGGTTCTTCCACAACAGCCAGAGAAGGCTTGATGGCGATTGCAGCAGAATTATCAGATGAGATCAAGCAACCATCTAAAACAAAATATATTGGCTATGCTGAAGATTTTGGTGATGGATTGATCGGTAGACTGCAATTGACTGTGACGGATGGCAAAATCGATAGTGCTCGTTATGATGAATACTTTGCAGATCAACCTGAGAAAATTGTTGCAGATCAGCTAAAAAAATATTATCGTCAGTCAAAATACTATTCTTTAGAATACAATGAAGCAACGAATAACGAATTTGTGGCATTTTCAGATGGATTGACTAAGGCAATCGTTGACCAACAGGCCTTGACGATTGAAAATAGCGAACTGACAAAGTATCCTTCGTATGCTTCTTACCAAAAATTGATCAAGCATATTAGCTTATAGCATTTCTAAAAGAATCGTTCGACACACTTTTGACATATTTCTATTTTATACTAAATAAAAATAGGTTAGGAGCGATTATATATGGGTTATTGTTCAAATGTTTTAAGTGGCGGTCGAGGTATGATGAGAGGAGGAATGTTTGGCATGGGCATTCTTTGGTGGATTTTAATTGCTGTCGTCATTATTGGTGCTATTTATATTCTAAAAAATAGAACGAATCAACAAAGAGAAACAAGCCATTCACCGTATCAACCAACACATTCATCTGCTTTTGACGTTTTAGACGAAGAATTTGCGAAAGGAAATCTTACTGAAGAAGAATATCTGCATAAAAAAGAAGTGTTGAAAAAGTAACTAAAAACCGAGTGTGAGAACGAAGCATTTATTCGCACTTAGGGGATGAGCCAAAAGTGATGTTTACTTTTGGCTCATCCCCGTTTTTTATGGTAAAAATCTACCTGTAACTGATTTAGGATCATTTATCGCGTCAAGCGGGATTCCTTCAAAAATCACTTGCCCACCTTTTTTACCAGAACCAGGGCCAAATTCAATCATCCAGTCCGCTAGGCGTATCAAATCTAGATTGTGTTCAATCACTAAAAGTGTATTATTCTTTCTAAGTAAATCATCAAACACGCGTAACAATGATTGAATATCTTGGGAACTTAATCCAGTAGTTGGTTCGTCTAAAATAATCAATTTATCTTGGCAATCAAGATTACTAGCTAATTTTAAACGTTGTAATTCTCCACCAGAAAGAGTGTTTAATGTTTGCCCCAATGTGAGATAGCCCAAGCCAATTTTATTGAGCCAAAACAGCCGTTTGGCAATTTTTTGTTGTGTTGAAAAGAAATGACAACTGTCTGCAACGGAGAGCTCAAGTAATTCTACAATGTTTTTTCCATTGTAGGTGTATTGCAGAACGTCTTTACGGTATTTGTTTCCATGACACGCTTCACAAATACTACGAATCGGATCAAGAAAAGCCAGTTCAGTTTCAATAAAGCCTTTCCCTTTACATACAGGGCAAGCACCTTTGCCATTGAAGCTAAAATAACTAGCAGTAACGTGATTTTTGTTACTATATAACTGACGAATCTCGTCAAAAAGACTGATTGAAGAGAGGACGGTTGAACGACGACTTGTACGTAGATTTTTTTGTGAAACATAAAAAATCTCTTCACCGTATTGTTCTTGTAGAGCTTTTGCAAAGGAACTTTTTCCAGATCCTGCCACACCAGTAATCGCAATCAATCGTTGTTTGGGAAGTTGAACAGATAAATATTTAACGTTATTTTTTGAAATATTCTCCACTGAAAAAAAGCTATTAGCTGAGGTGTCCTGACACTCTCTAGTTAAAGGTTCTTGTGAAGCCTGCCGCCTAGTCCATTCTTCAAAACTGCCAACACTGACTAGCTCACCGCCATAGATACCAGCTTTAGGACCTAATTCAAAAACAGTATCTGCTAATTGGATAATAGCTGGATCATGATCGATCAATAAGACTGTGTTGCCCTTTTCTTGAATGGCGCAAAGCAGCTGTCCAATCGCTTGAATATCTTGTGGATGGAGCCCAACACTAGGTTCATCAAAAATATACATCAAATCTGCTAGGCTGCTTCCAATTGAACGAATCAGTTTGATTCGTTGTGATTCACCACCAGACAGCGTTCCTGTTTCTCGAGCCAAACTAAGATATTCTAGTCCTACCTGACAAAAATGATCCAGCTGTTGTAAGATGTTGTCCAACATTTGTTGAACACCCTCTTGAGATAAACTACGCAAAAAATCGCTTAACTCATCTAATTGCATCTCTAAACATTGACCAATATGTTTTCCTTTGATTTTGCACGATAGTGCCTGTTTGTTTAAACGATAGCCTTGGCAAACAGGACATTTTTCTTGTTTTGTGATACGTCGAATGTCAGGTAAATAACGTCGATAGCTCTTTGAGGGATTTTGAATAAAGGTCTGAGTGATTCTAGGAATCAGACCTGCATAGGTCGCCGATTTGTACCAACCCACATTTGGGGTTGGCGGCTTGATTTCTTCCGAATATAATAACAGGTTCATTTCTGTTTGAGTATACTCTTTCAATGGTTTGTCATTATCGAATAAACCTGAATCTACATAACGTTTCCAACGATAACTACCTGGTTCAAAGGTTGGAAAACAAATGGCTCCCTGATTTAACGACCGCTCACAATCAAGTAGTTCCTCTAAAATAAATTCAGTAGCAATCCCTAAACCCTCACAGGTTTTACACATACCAGTAGGACTATTGAAGGAAAATAAATCTGAATAGCCAACAAAGGGCTGGCCAAACCGAGAGAACAGTAAACGTAAGGTTGGATTAATGTCCGTGGCTGTTCCGACAGTTGAGCGAATATTATCACCTAAAGCTTTTTGATTGATGATTACAGCAGGTGAGATATTCTCAATTGAATCGACGATCGCGGGTTCCATATGAGGCATCCGATTGCGGATATAGCTCGGATAGGTTGCATTCATCTGACGTTGTGCTTCGGCCGCAATCGTGTTAAAAACCAATGAAGACTTCCCCGATCCTGAAACACCAACAAAAGCATTGATTTTGTGTTTTTCGATGGTGACATCCATATTTTTTAAATTTCTTGTACGTGCGCCGCGAATTTTGATTTGACTCATGATCATTCCTCCTTTATCCTAAGTATAACGATTAAATATGACAAGGTTTGTCAGTTTATAGAAAGAAGTGAGGAAAGTCAAAAAAGAAAAGCTCCTTTACGATATGCTTTGGTATGTTCAAAACAAGCAAGTATTTACGGCACAAGAATTGTCAGATGAATTTCAACTATCGATCCGTAGTGTTTATCGTTATATCTCAGATTTAGCTGATTTAGGTTTGTATGTTGAGTCGAAAAAAGGTCGTAACGGTGGTTTTAGTGTTTTGCCTAATCAGATTTTGCCGCCAGTCTTATTTACTGAAGCGGAATTATTTTCACTGTATTTTGCGATTCAGTCACTTACTGATTACGAAGATTTTCCATTCAAGGTCAACACGATCACCGCTAAAGAAAAACTTTTGGAAGTTGTACCGAAAGAGGTGAAGCGAAAGTTATTTCAGTTATCGGATCATTTTCAGATTTCTGTCCCGAAGCAGGCTGTTTCAGCGCCATTTCTGAATCAGTTGATGACAGCTTGCTTAGATCATAAGGTGTTGATTGTTCGTTATCAGTCCATTAAACAAGTTTCACAAAAAAGCTTGGAACCCATTGGCTTATATACTAGCAATGGCTTTTGGTATTTATTTGCATTAGATCAAGAAGTGAACGAAGCACGGCATTTTCGCATCGATCGAATCCAAACGCTAAGTGTGACCAATAAAACCTTTACCACTTCGATTCCATTTCAACAACGGGAAAATGAGTACAAGCCACAAGTGCCATTAGAACTAGTGGCCGATTTAACGGAGGCTGGTGTAATGCAATGCTTAGAAAATCGTTACTTATATAAAGGAGTTCAGAGAAATAAAAAAGGAAAGGCTAAACTGTCACTAATGATTGATAAGACAGATATTCCCTATACAGCTGATTTTTTTCTAGTCTTAGGGAAAGAAGCAACGGTTACTGCACCAAAAGAGTTAGTAAGCCTATTAGAGGCGAAAGTAAATGCGTTAAGAAACATTTATTCATAAAAAAGGAGAAAAGGGGAAAATATGGAATACAACGTAAGCACGGCTAAAAAAGAAATTCAAGGTTTGGAGATTCAACAACTGTTAAAGAAATGTGGTATGGGTACGTACACACCTGAGTTACATCAAAAAGCGTTTGAAAATAGTTATAAAATTGTTCAGATTTTTACAAAAGATCAGACTCAATTGATTGGGTGCGGACGTGTTTTATCAGATGGTTGTTACCAGGCGGCTGTCTATGATGTGGCGATTGATCCAGATTACCAAGGAACTGGGCTTGGTTGGCTGATTATGGAGAATCTGTTGGAAGGAATGGAGCAGTTGAATGTGATGTTGTATGCTTCACCAGGAAAAGAGGCTTTTTATCAGAAATTTGATTTTCGTTTAGGTAAAACGGCGATGTTGAAGTTTGTGAAAGCAGATGTGATGAAGGAGAAGGGACTTACGGAATAAAGAAAAAAGATACTTTATTCACTTTTGTTGATATAATAACTACAAAGGAGAAAGAGGGATAGCTATGAAAAAGTTTGTACGCACGTTATTGTCAAAGCATCTACTAACCTATATTACTTTTTTTGCGCTGTATTTATATTTAGTTTGTTCACTAGATCGTACTCCTCCAGCTTTGATGTATTTTGTTTTTGCTTACATTGCTTTTTCTCTGATTGAGTCCACTTATGCTAACCGTTGTGAAGATAAAAGAGCGGGGAAACAGAGACAACGTGGTATGGACTCTATTAGAAATGTGGACTGGTTTTTTGTTATTTGTGTGGCGGTAGCTTTTATTATTATTTATGCTATTTTCATTATTTTGTCTATTTGGTACTAAAGTGTGGAAGCAAGGGGAGTGCGGAGTATGCTTGAAAGAAGGTGGTTCTTTTGGATCAAACATTAAATAGTTTTGTAGCTTTGATTTTACTTGCTTATCCGATTTTATCTATTCCCTCTATCATTAAATCAAAACGAGAGAATGGGAAATATTTTTCTGAGTCTCAATATTTTATTCCTAAACGTGTTGGATATGGAATTGGGATCAACATGCATAATATTTTTGGTTTTTTTACGTTACTCACTTTAGGAGGCTTATTTCTATTTCTAAGTTTCTGGGTACAGTAACTTTAGTAACAAGAGCGAATTCTTATATAGCTTGGCACCGATAGTTTTTATTGATCGGTGTTTTTTTATTAGATTTACCTGATTCTGAGTGTTTTCTAGCTAATCTTTTGTTCATCGATTTCTCATTTTACTCTTCTTTTTTTAGGGATAATATATTATACTAAACTAATGGTATTTATTTATGCGATGGAGCGGAAGGTTATTACTGTGTTATCCATCTCCACGGGCTAGCCTTTTGGAAAAAAGATAAAAATAGAATGTCCCAAAAAGCGTCACAGTCAAATTTTCCTATTTTTAGTTGATGCTAAACAGCCCATTCAGCTTTTGCTTTGAAACACAGTGAATAAAATGAACTGATGTTGAAAAGTACAAGGTGTAGCAAAGCGGAATGTTGTTACTATGAATTATCTAGCTCATTCAGCTTTTAAAATAAGGAGGATTTATGGAAAAAAAAGAGACAAAGAAAACTGGGTTATTGTTAGTTGCATTATTTTTGGGTTATACCATGGTGTACATTGATAAGCTTTCAGTGGGCTATTCACTGATTCCAATTTCAACTGAATTTGGCTTAGAACCAGCAGCAAAAGGAATGATCATGAGTGCCTTTTTCTTAGGGTATGCCATCATGCAGATTCCAATGGGGTTAGTGATCAATAAAGTTGGTTCACGGGTGGTCTTGATTGGTTCTGTGTTAGGAATGGGCTTGTTTTCGTTTTTATTTGGTTTTGGTACTTCATTGATCATGTTTATGTCGTTGCGCTTTTTAACTGGTTTATTGGCCCATTCAGGTTATGCTTCTTCAGCAAGCAAAGAAGTCACAATGAATTTTTCACCTGAAAAACGAACATTTGCTCAAGGGATTTTACTCTCATCCTCTGGAGTAGCAGGATTTATCGGACCATTGGCACTGTCACCAATCATTACCAATGCAGGTTGGAAAAATGCGTATCTGATTTTAACTGCTTTAGCAGTTGCGATTGCTATTTTCTTAATTATTGCTATTCCTAGAAATGAAAAAAGTAAAGAGCAGGCGGATGCCGTTGCAACAAGAACGGATAAAATCTCGATTTTGGTGATTTGGTCAGATATCCGGGTTTGGATTTTGTTTTTAAGTTCATTCTTCATCAATTGTCTATTGTATGGACTGTCCAGCTGGGTACCAAGTTTCCTGACTGGTGAACGAGGACTAGACTTGAATGGTGCTGCTGTGATCAGTAGTGTAGGTGGCTTATTTATGCTGATTGGTTCGATTGGTGGTAGCTATGTTGTAGGACGGTTTTTCCAACATAAAGAAAAAGCAATTGTGGCTATTACAGCTATTTTAGGTGCGCTTAGCGCATTTGGTTCTTATTATATTGCTAATCTTGTTTTACTATCGATCGTGATGGGGCTGGCGAACTTCTTTTTGATTATTTCATTTGTTACGATGATGAGTATTCCATTACGAATTTTTGAGGGTGCCAAGTTTGCACCAAGTTATGGAACACTGGCTACAGGAGGAATTCTGGGGGGATTTGTTTCACCAACGCTTATCGGAAAATTAGTTGAACTGTCAAATGGACAATATATTTCGACCTTTATTTTCTTTTTAGTTGTTGGGTTACTGACTGCTGTGACGATTATGTTTATTAAGCAAAAATAAGAAAAATAGAATAAGCAATATAAATAATTGATTGAGGGAAAATGGAGGAATGTTAAATGACAACTATTCAAGAAAAAATGCCACAGACAGATATGGTCAAATGGAGAAGACACTTGCATCGACATCCAGAATTATCATTTCATGAAGTAGAAACAGCTAAATATATCAAAAAAGTTCTTGCTGATTTTCCAAACCTAGAAGTCAGTTCATTGACTGAAAATAGTGTAATTGCTATTTTAAAAGGAAATAAACCAGGGAAAACGATTGCTTTAAGAGCAGATATTGACGCATTACCGATCGTAGAAGAAGCAGATGTTGACTTTCCTTCTGAAAATCCTGGTGTGATGCATGCGTGTGGTCATGATACACATACTGCGATGTTGTTAGGTGCCATCAAAACGTTGACTGGTATGCAAGATAAAATCGCTGGTACTGTAAAATTTATTTTCCAACCAGCCGAAGAAGAACCGCCGGGTGGGGCCAAGTTATTGGTTGAAGCAGGCGTGATGGATGATGTAGATCAGGTTTTTGGTTTGCATATTGCGCCGAATATTCCAGTTGGGATGGTGGGAACTAGAAAAGGTCCTGCTAGTGCGGCTTCTGATGTCTTTACTTTGAAAATCCAAGGAAAAGGTTCACATGGATCAACACCTGATTTATCTGTTGATCCTATCATGATCGGTGTAGAGATCATCACTAATTTGAATAACATTGTTTCTAGAAATATTAGTCCTTTTGACAATGCCGTTATTTCAATTGGCGAATTCAATGCTGGGAAAACAGCGAATGTTATCCCTGATACAGCTAAAATCCAAGGAACAGTTCGGACGAACAATAAAGAAGTACGTGCGTTTATCCAAAAACGGATCGAAGGAATCATTGATGGTATTTGTAAGATGTATGATGCGACCTATGATCTAGATTATTTACTTGGTTATAGTGAGGTCAATAATGATAGTGACGCAACGGATATTGTGATGGCTGCAGCTGAAAAAGTTGTGGGCAAAGAACGAATGTTTGAAGCGCCTAAAATGATGGGCGGTGAAGATTTCTCTGCTTACACTGATGTGAGACCCGGTTCATTCTTTATTTTAGGTGGTGGCACAGCAGCAGAGGGCTGCGGCTATATGAATCATCATCCAAAATTTAAAATCATGGAAGACTGTTTCCCAGTTGGTGCGGGGATGCATACGCAGATTATTTTGGATATTTTAGGACAGGGGTAAAAGATAAAAAGGACTTTAGCGTGATCGTTAAGGTTCTTTTTAGTATAAAAAAGCTAGTATTCACTTAGACAATTTGGCAAAATAGAAGACAAGAGGAAGAAAAAGGGCAGGTGAAAAGAATGGTAGAGTTGATTATGATCCTGATTTTTATTCTTTGTGGAATTCAGCTGTGGCGAGGAAAATGGTTATGGTTGATTGCTGGTTATAATACGGCATCAAAGCAAGAAAAAGCAACATTAAATGGAAAAGCGTTAGGCAAAGCAATGGGTGGAATTTTGTTTATTTCCGCAGCTTTAATAGGCCTAATAAGCTTATTTCCAGAAATACAGTTAATGGCAGTAGTTGTGATCATTGTACTTGTTGGCATGATGATCGCTTATATCAATACTTCGCCAAGATTCAAACAATGAAGGCGTAAATAAGGAGCTGAAAAGGTATGTTTATTATTATTCTGGCAATTCTCTTATTCTTTTTTCTACTATTAATAATAGATAAAAATAAAAACAAGCAAAATAGTCCGATTGCTCAAAAAAAGAAACCAGTAAAGACGCTTTCTCTAGATCAAAAAATAAAACTAGAGAAAACAATGGGAATCAAACAAATTACATCTGTGCTCACACAAGCTGAAAAGCAACCAATCAATCGGCTTGCCATAGTGCTGAATAATCTAAAAGAGACGAAGTTAAAACAGTAAAATGTAATAATGAATAAAATCAGGCTATAATAGTATACAACAATTAAAATTGATACTAAAAGGTGGAATAAAAATGGACGCAAAAAATCAAAGAGTATTTGCAATGTCGTTTGCAAGGATCTACCCGTTGTATATTCAAAAAGTTGAAAAAAAGGGTCGGACAAAGGCCGAAGCTGATGAAGTTATTTGTTGGCTGACAGGGTATGACGAAGCGGGATTACAGAAACAAATTGAGGATAAAGTAGATTTACAAACATTTTTTTCACAAGCACCAGAACTAAATCCTAATGTCTCATTGATCAAGGGCGTCATTTGTGGCTACCGCGTAGAAGAGATAGAAGATGAACTAATGCAGAAAATTCGCTATATGGATAAATTGATCGACGAACTAGCGAAAGGCAAAGCAATGGAAAAGATATTGAGAAAATAATCGATCATAATAGAATATAAAAAATAAGAACAGCTATATCAGCGTGCTTACTAGTAGTCATCTAGTCTGAAGCGATAGAGCTGCTTTTTATTTTAACCATTAGCAAACTAAAAAGAGACCTGCAGAAAACAGATGATTGTAATCAATCTTTCTATCCTATTATAAGAGTTAGATAAGTGTGAAAAAAACAACAAATAATAATGAAAAAGATTCATAAAATCATGAATATGGCACGATGTAACACCAAAATTGCTTTTTAATTCTGTCCTAATATGTGATATTTAAGATAACACAAACTGGAGGTTGGGCCATGAAGAAATACATTTTTTATAATTTTCGAGGAAATCACTTCTTTGATCAAGGAAGTTCCTCAACAAAGGAAATGAGAGGGATAGAATCAAGGACATTTGTTACGTAGTTTTTTATGTGAAATCATGAGAAAGTTTGACATATAAAAAACGTTTTGAAGGTAGGGTGACATATTATGGAGATTGGAAAATTGTTAAAAATCCGCAGAGAACAAAAGAAATTAACACAGCAAGAAGTAGCAACTAAGTTCCATGTAACAAGGCAAACCGTTTCACGTTGGGAAAATGAAAAATCATATCCTAATATTGATACCCTGATTGAACTGAGTTTCTTTTTTGACTTTTCATTAGATGAAATTTTAAAAGGAAATGATTTGATGGTTAGTGATGAAATCAAGAGGGATGACAAAAGGTTGAACAATTAGGGGTTATGTTGCAATTAACCCACATCAAAGTGAGGAGGATCCTATCTTGATCGTCTTCTTAGCTTTAGCAGTTGGCCATAGACGAGAAATTTATAAATAAACTTAAAAAAAGTCTGGATGTAAGGTTGAAAAATCTTACATTCAGATCTTTTTAGTTTAAAACAATTTAGTATGTTATTTAATATCCATTCGAATGTGTCGCGTGCCATTGCCAAGCGCTAGCAATGATCGAGTCTAAATCGGTATAGAATGGTTTCCACCCTAAAAGCTGTTCGATGTATAAAAAATAGTTGTATTTAATTCATTATAAGTATAGATAGATTCAACACTTGGAATTATGAAATCATTGATCATTTCAATTAAAGATTCTGATTTCCGCTTTAGAAGTTCATTGTTTAATGAGCTGATCATAACGAGGAAATATCTTATGTTAAAATGGTAGCAAGGAATAAAATGATAGTTCATAAATAGAAATAAGTGAGGAAATAAAATGAATCAAACGTTGTTGGTATTACAAATGGAACAATCAGAAATTAAGAATACGGCCGCAGCAATCAAGTACTGCTATAAAAAAATCATATTCAATCAAGAAAATCGGCTCACCTATACAAAGTATCTAAGTCAGCTTCTGGAAGAGCAAACGCCTAAAGCTTTTTTTAATACGTTTAAGGAATTACGTGCTTTTTCATATGGGCCAAGTGACTGGAATTGGTTTGATATTAATGAATCAATAGTGACTAGTCTTTCTAGTATCAATTCTGCTTCATTTTGGTCGTGGCTAGTTTGTCATCCAAATGGCTATGTCAGAGAATGTGCATTGAAAAAACTGAGTATGGAATCTTTTGAAAATACACTCCCCTTCTTACTCCTTACATTAAATGACCACGTTGAAAATGTAAGAAAACGCGCAGAACAAGCAATCAACAATAGATTTATGCAGGAAAATGAAGCAACGATTCTTTTTTCTTTCCCTTTAATCAAACGTTTAAAAGAGTTAGAGCAAAAAGAAAATTTAGACGTGTACGATCGATTAAATACCAACTTATTAAATCGGTTTAGTTTGTTGGAAAAAGCTCAAGAAAGCAAAGATATCTATATTTCAAGATATGGATTTGAGTTAAGTTTTCAACTCAAAGAACAACATAGAGCGCAGGGAATAAAAAATGGTCTGGGTAAAAAAGACAGAATGATTCTAAGATGGACATTTAATGAAATACTAAAAGAAGATCAGTGGGAAAATAAGTATCTTGCTCATTTATTAAGTCATCCGCAAATGATTATTCGAAAACTAGCATGTGAATGGTGTTATAATAACCGAATGAAAGAGGAGCGAATGATTCCCAAATTATTGGATCAAACCGTTGCAATCAACTATTTGGCGCTTGATTATGTGAAAAAACATTTCCCTGAAATTGACTGCAGAGAATACTATCTCCAGCATTTAAAGGATAATCCAATCAATGCGATTCATGGTTTAGCAATTTTGCAAGATCAGAGAGACCAAGAACGAATGTTACCACTGATCAACTCAAGAAAAAAGAAAATCAGAGTATCCGTATTGAATTGGATAGACTGTTTACCTCTTGATGAACAACTGCCAGTTTATATGGACTGTTTGTCAGATCCGTCAAGGGATGTGAGAAATAAAGCGATAGCTCAGTTGATCAAACATTATTCATTGAGTATCAAAGAGTGGTTGATCCCTCTATTTAAAGAGAAAAAAGAATCACGTTCTCAACTAAGCATTATCAAAATTCTTGGGGAGGAAAGTCGTAAGGATTACTTTTATGATTTGGTTTCATTGTATGTGTATGCTTCAGATCAGTCAGTGAAAGATAAGATTGAACTACAGCTTGCTGGATGGATACTTAGCTGGAATCGGCGGTTCTTTTTTAGGTTTAGTTTGAAGGATAAGGTGGAGCTTGCTTATTTGATGAATAAGAATTATGAGGGATATTCGGCAAGTGTTTTGGATGTGTTGCGGCAAGTTTTGGGAGCTAAGTAAATAGATTGAGTAATTAAAGAAAGAGATCTCAATTGACTCGTTTATTAACATGTTTTTCATTATTATTGATAAATAATATTATAAAAAAGAGCGGAATTTTACTATAATAGTATTATTTCGCTCTTTTTTATCTATTTAGTTAATTATAAGATTACATTATATAACTAAAAGTTAAAAGGAGTTTTAAAATGACCGAAATCAGCACAGATCAAAGCGTCGTGAGTGACCTTACAAATCAATTTACTAGCAGTTTATCAGATGTTTCTTTTTCATCCAAAAAGTCCTTTTCCTTCTCTCAAAGTTCTGTCGCTTCTGGATTAAAAAGTAGTTTAACCTCGTTATCTTCAAGTATCAGTAACTTTGAAAGCTATGCGTCTAGTGATGTGCAAAAACTGATGACGATCCATCAAGCGATTGAAAAAGCAGAAAGAGGAAAAGGTTAGATGATGATTGAGGACAAGAAAAGAAAATTGCGGTGGCAGGCAGATGAAGTAGAAGATCGTGTGAGAGACTTGAAAAAGAAAGAAAATGAAGCAACACATCTTATACAGGATATTGCTCGTTTACATCAACGACAAAGAGAAGTCTTAAATGAAACTCTCTATTACAGCAAAGGAACCCATGCAGAACGTTCTGCAACGATCGATTTAGAGGATTTAGAACAAGAACAGCATTCAATCATGCGCCATTTCGAGGAAGGACAAGAGGAGTTACATATACTAAGCAAATCAGAACAAAGAAAACAAGAGCAGTTGCAAGAAGAACTCGTCCTCCTTCAACGAAAAGAAGAGGAGGAACAAGATGCCGAAAATTGATTATAGCGAATGGGCTGAATTATCAAGTGAAATCACAACACAACGCTTAAAAATCGTCAGCCAATTTAAATCATTCAATCAAGCTCAGCAACAATTTAAAGGAGCGAAAGAATTATCTGGGACAGGCTGGGATTCTTCAAGAGATTATTTTGACGGTTATACAACGGTGTCAGATGCGATCTTTAATGCACTCTATGAAGTGGATGATGCAACAACTGAATATGTCTCGGCTTTTACATCTGAAGTCGGTGCAGCTGAAAATCAGTTGGATACAGATCATTTAGAACGATTAAAATCAGAATTAAGAAGCCTACAAGCTGAGAATGATATTTTAATGGAAGCCGCTGCGAAAGCCTTTGAAAATGTCCCGTTTATCAACAAGTTTTTCATGGAACGAAGCATGCTAGGAAAAGCAAAAGAAATTGAGATTTTAGAAAAGTATCAAACCTTTGAAGCCACACACGGAAGTGATTTTTCAGAGGTTCAAACCGTGATTTCTTCGATTGAACAAGGTTTAGCAGTGCTGGGAAACGCAGGAAATTTTATTGGCGGTGTCAATGGGTATAAGAAAATTTCATGGAAAGACCAAGACTGGTTTAAAAATATTCAAGCATTTAATGAGAAGAATAAAGAGGACTGTTATGAGATCGTTGTGATTCATGAAGATCATGATGGCAAACAGTTTGCGATTTATAAAAATGGAAAACTGGATGAAGGACGAACGCTTGATTATAATAAGTTGTTGGGGAAACAAGATTGGGAAATGCTGATGAAGCTTGGGCCTGAGACAATCAAGATGTTGCTTAATTTAGATGATGTGGAAGTTTTGCTGGATGATGGATCAAGTACTGGGCAAAAAGTGAAGTCGAGTATTTTTCTTATTTTGGCAGTTACGCCGGTTGATAAGGTGAAGGATGTTATTAAAGCGGCGAAGTTGATGAAAAAAGGGGATCATTTGTTAGATGGTGTGAAATTGACTGCCAAAGAGTTGGAAATGTTAAGGGATTTGGAAAAATCTGGTGAACGGGTTAAGATAGTGGAGAAAGGGCAAAAAATAAAAATACCAAACGCATCTGATTTGACTATGACTGAAACAGTTGGTAATCATGCCAGAGATATCATAAAAAGAGGAGTTAACGCTGGAGAGCTATCTCGCCCATATGTAGATTCAAAAGGAACAAACATGCTGATTCAAGAAATTATGGATTCTGGAGTACCAGTTAAAGATGTCTCCTTACCGAATGGATTGCGTTGGGATGTTCCCGGTTCAGTAAATGGTCGAGGGCAAGGAGTCTGGGAACTGGTTGTAGATTTAGAGACAAATAAGATTGTTCATTTCAATTTCACTAAGTAGGGAGAAAATAATTATGTTTATAACGGATACAAGTGGAAACTTTAAAACAGGAAATTTATTTTACAATAAAGAAACACATGAATTTATTTCAACTCCTAGTTTAAATTCAGATATTACTTTTTTAGTTGGCTATATAAATATTGGGTTTGATTCAGAAACGAAGACTGCTACACAAGTTTGGGGATTTCATCATGATTTTAATTGGATGGAAAAAAGAATCGACTTACCTGAAATAGTTAAGGGGACAATTGAGTTAAATAGTGATGTAAAACCTGGAGAAAGTATCCGAATTAAAGAATCAAGCTCATGGAAAACATATTTTGATAATGAGAGTGGTTGGGTTAGATTTGGATTAGATAAAGATTTTTCAGAAACGACGCTTGTAGAATTCTTTACAGATACTGTGGCTGAAATTGATGAAGCCGGAAATTTGGTTTCTCTGTTGTTGAAACCTGTTTTTAATTAGCTAGTTTTTTACAAAATATGAATTTCTTTTAAGTAATGTAGATTTTAAGATATCTAATCGGAGTAATTATGTTGACGATAATTGAATTAATTAATCATGATTCATGGATAAGAAGCGAGAAAAAAGCAGGTAGAAAATTAGAATGTGATGGATAAAAAATTCTAATGAAAAGCAGAGAATTTAGCCATTATCAATGTCTAAAATGACAAAACGTACTTCTCAGATACAGAACTCAGACATATTGATTTTCCAAATGCTTCTTTGGGTTCTTGTCAATTTGTTGATTGTAAGTTTAAAGAAGTAATCGGGATTGAAAGTGTTAATGCATAGGGATTAATCTTAAAAGATTCATTGAGTGACACTTAAATTATAGTCTGATGAATATGAATCTGAGTACTTGGTTGTAGTAATTAATATTAAGGAAAAAATTGAATTTAATTGTTTTATTGTATATGAAAGATGTTTATTTTTTGGTTTATGGTTTACTGATTAAAATAATTGTACAAAAGTCATTTTTAAAGTTTAGTCTATCGCTTAGTACTCATTATAGATAATATATCCCAAAAACAACTGGTGTTCCCAGTTGTTTTTTTGTGAATTATTAATATCAAAGATACATTCAATCACTGTTAGATGGAGGTGGGATTCTAAGTACAAATGAATATGTTTGATTATAATAAGTACTCAATTAGAAATATTTTATATGAATAAACTACCATCTGATTTATAGACTAAATAGAAATGGACTCTGTTAGAAATTACTTACTCATGATATAATTGTGCCATATAGACTCACGATTTAACGAAGCGTTAGTAAATTATAGTAGAAATCAAATTTTTAAAATATTTTTTTATTTTATAATATTTGATATTTGTAAGGTCTTAGAATTTGTTAGAGAGGATAATAATAAGTGAATGAAAATCAATTTGAAACAGAATTAATAAAACATATTAAAAATATTGCTGGAACGAAACAGTGGCAATATGAAGAAAATATCAAAACAACAGAGGCACTATGGTTCAACTTCAAAAATATTTTGGAACAACATAATCAAAATTTGCTGGAAAAACCGCTAAGTGAAGCGGAATTTTCTCAAGTGAAAAAAGTTATTTGTGACATCAAATCACCTTATGAAGCAGGGCAATTTCTATATGGACTGAATGGAGTTTCACAAATAGAAATTGATTTAGATGATGGAAGGCATGTATTTTTAACAGTTTTTGATCAAAAACAAATTGGAGCAGGTAATACAATTTATCAAGTAGTAAATCAGATTAAACGTCCGGCTGTTATTGTCGGGAAAAAAGATAGAAGGTTTGATACAACTCTTATGGTGAATGGTCTTCCAATTATCCAAATTGAAGAAAAAACTGATACTCGTGATGTTAATGAAGCATTGAATCAGATGCATCAATATGCAGATGAAAAACAGTTTCGTGATATATTTTCAACGTTACAAATTTTAGTAGCTATTACACCAAACAATGTAAAATACATGGCAAATACACCAAGCAATAAATTCAACAAAGACTTTGCATTTAATTGGCAGCGCAAAGAAGATAACATGATTGTTCGAAATTGGAAAGAATTTGCAAATTCTATGCTAAGTATTCCGATGGCTCATCAAATGGCAACAAATTTCATGATTTTGGATGGGACTAAGAATAAGCAAATGCTTAAAGTCATGAGACCATATCAAGTATACGCCACGCAAAATGTAATGGAAAGTCTAAAAAAAGTGGACTTTGAACTAGGTGTGAATAAAATTGGCTATATTTGGCATACAACAGGTTCAGGGAAGACAATTACAAGTTTTAAGACAGCTTGGTTGGCAAGTCGAATGCCCAAGGTGGATAAAGTTGTCTTTGTTGTTGATAGGATTGCATTAACAAAACAAACAAATGAAAATTATCAGGCATACGATCCTGATGGAGATATAGATGATTCAAAAATAGGAAATGTTCAAGGAACAAATAGTACGAATGACTTAAACCAAAAGTTAAAGAGTAAAGATAATCAGATTATTGTAACCTCAGTTCAAAAATTAGGTACATTAATAAATCGTCAAAATTTTGAATCACCTGATAAAAATATCGTTTTTATTGTAGATGAAGCACATCGTTCAACTGGTAGCAATAATTTTGCAATGATTCAAAAAGCATTTAAAAAGGCTTGCTGGATTGGTTATACTGGAACCCCAATGTTTGATGATACAACGAAAGGTTTACGTACAGAAGATATTTTTGGAGAATTATTACATGCTTATACGATTCGTGAAGCAATTTCTGATAGAAATGTCTTAGGATTCAAAGTTGATTTCGAAACAACTATTGATGAAGAACAGGTAAAATCAGATTATTTACCAAAGTTTTATAAAGAGCGATACCCAACTTGGACAGATGAAAAAATCCAAGAAAAAATTGAAAACCTATCTCCAGAAGACATGGATGATGCAGTTGAACCAAGTTTCTATGATGAAAATGCCGAACATATTAAAATGGTAGTTGAGGATATTTTTAAGAATTGGCGTAATCGATCGAATGAAGGAAGATATAATGCATTATTTACTACTCATGTTGGTGGTGGCAAAGCCAGTACGCCAATGGCGATGATGTATTTTAATGAGTTTCAACGAGTGAATGCCGAAAATAAACGGAATGGAAAGCAAACATTAAAAGTGGCGGTTACCTTTAGTCTTAACACGTCAAATAATGATTCTCAATTATTAACAAATCAAGGTTTATTTGAGGCTATTCAGGCTTACAATGATGAGTTTGGAACTAGTTTTGGAATGGATGATGTTTCTGGATACACGCAAGAAGTTACAAGCCGTTTAAATCGAACAATAACCGATAAAAAGTATTTGGATATAGTTATTGTTGTGGATCAACTATTAACAGGATTTGATGCCCCGGAGTTAAATACTTTATATGTCGATAGGACACTAAAAGGTGCAGGCCTAATTCAAGCTTATTCAAGAACTAACCGCATTGCGGATCTCCAAGAAAAGCCTTGGGGACGTATTGTGAATTATCGCTGGCCTGCACAAAATGAAAAGCTAATGAATCAGGCATTGGCTATTTATGCTAATAAAGATTCTGCCATTTTATCAGAAGAAGAGCAACGTGAGAGTAATAAAAAAGATGGTATTGTTGCCAAACCGTTTTTAGAAGCATTTAATGAAGTAAAAAAAATAGTTGATGAGCTTGATACTTTGACAAGTGAGTTCCAACAACTACCATCAAGTGAAAAGAAAAAAGAAAAAATGTTTGACCTTCTAAAAGAGTACAATGCGGGGATGTCTAAGTTAAAACAATATGATCCAACTGAAGTTGATGGGGATAAAGTAGGGTTTAACTATGATGAGCCAGATGAGTTAGTAGAAAAACTCGGAATGACAACTGCTCAAGAAGTGATGCTCACAACAGTACTATCAAATGAGTTGAAGCAACATATCGCAAAAAAGAAAGATGTTCCTTTCTATCAAATCGAATTGAAAATGACACATGTTAAAGATATCAAAGTCGACTATGACTATTTGACAGAACTTGTGGAACGATTGTTAAATCAAGTTCATGATAAACAATATCAAGAAGCTAAAGAAACAAAAGAAAAGCTGGATCAATTTGCTGATGGTTTGGATGATAGAAAGTATGCTGACATGATTAAAAATGCTGCGACAGCTATTTATAAAGGACATTTCATTGTGGAGAAGTATCCAGCAAAATTAAAAGAAAGTGACTCGATTATTCAACTTGCTAGCAATGTAAGTTTAGATCGCCGCTTTCAGGACTTTAGAATCAAGTGGGGCATTATTGACATTGTAACAAGTGCTGAAATGCGTAAGTTGTTTGCTAGACATCGTTATGGACAACAAGATCTAGATGATACAGGACAGATTCGTGAGATTGTTTCTAAAGCTAGTATAGATTACCAAACATTAGCACATGATGAAGCCGTACAGTCTTTATCAAGGATTAAATATCGTAACGGATTACGTGCAGAAATATATAAACTAGCAGATGAGTTAACTAGAGACTAGATGCGGAGGGAAAAATATGTCAGATAATAGATTACAAACCATTACAAGTAAGCTTTGGGCCATGGCAAATGAACTACGAGGTAATATGGATGCCGGTGAATTTAAAAATTATATCTTAGCCTTTATGTTCTATCGTTATTTGTCAGAGCATCAAGAAGAGTATTTAGTGACAAATAATGTCATTGATGTTGATAAAAACGAAACTGTAAATGCAGCGTATATGCGGCAAGCAGTTGGTGTAGATGCAACTGACTATTTAGATGATATTTCTTCGAGTTTAGGTTATGCAATTGCACCCAATGATACGTGGGTGTCCTTAAATGAAAAAATTGATAATTCTATGATTATTCCAAGTGATTATCAAACTATTTTTGATAATTTTAATAAAAATGTTGAACTAAATAAAGATGCAGCGCAAGATTTTAGTGGTGTATTTAATGATATAAATTTAGGAGATTCTCGTCTTGGTAATTCTACAACAGCTAGAGCAAAATCATTAAATAATATTGTGAAATTAGTTGATGACATTGAATATAGATCTGATGAAGGAAAAGATATTTTAGGAGAAATCTATGAATATTTGATTGGTCAGTTTGCTGCAAGTGCAGGAAAAAAAGGTGGAGAGTTCTATACTCCGCATCAAATAAGTAAAATTTTAGCTAAATTAGTCACGAATGAATTAACTGAATCTGAAAATACATTTACTGTATATGATCCGACTATGGGGTCTGGATCACTACTTTTAACTGTTAGGGGAGAAGTACCAGGGGGAGACAGATCTGGGGCTGTAAAATTCTTTGGTCAAGAATTAAATACGACTACCTATAATTTAGCTCGAATGAATTTGATGATGCATAATGTATCATATAGTAATATGACACTGAGTAATGCTGATACGCTAGAAAGTGATTGGCCAGATGGTATGGATAGTCAAGGGATTGATCGTCCTAGAAGTTTTGATGCAGTAGTTGCTAATCCTCCATATTCTGCTAAATGGGATAATACTGAATCAAAATTAAAGGATCCTCGTTTCAGTGAATATGGGAAGCTAGCACCAAGTTCAAAAGCAGATTTTGCTTTTATTTTGCATAGCATTTATCATCTGAATAGTACGGGAACCATGGCAATTGTTTTACCCCATGGAGTGCTATTTAGAGGGGCAGCGGAAGAAAAAATTCGTCAAACATTAATTGAAAAAAACTACCTTGATGCAGTGATTGGTTTACCAGCAAACCTTTTTTACGGGACGAGTATTCCAACTACGATTTTGGTGTTTAAAAAAAATCGAAAAAAACGTGAAATTCTATTTATTGATGCAAGCAATGAGTTTGAAAAAAATAAAAATCAAAATAATTTGACTGACGAACATGTTGAAAAAATTATTAGAACTTTTCAGGAACGTAAAGATATTGAAAAATATGCACATTTGGCAACCATAGAAGAAATAAAAGAGAATAGCTATAATTTGAATATTCCTCGATATGTTGATACTTTTGAAGAAGAAGAACCTATTGATTTAGTTGCACTAAGTAATGAAATGGTGAAATTAAACTCTGAAATTGAAAAGGCTGAGTGCAATTTTTTATCATTGTTGGATGAGTTGGCTGTAACTCCTGAAACAGAGGAAATGATTGAAGCAACAAAGGCGGTATTTTCAAATGAACGATAAGAAAAAAAATGTTCCTGTAGTCCGATTTAACGGCTTTTCTGACGCTTGGGAACAGCGTAAGTTAGGCGACCATGCCAAATATCGTCGTGGTTCATTCCCACAACCATACGGAAATAAAGAATGGTATGACGGAGAAGGCGCTATGCCCTTCGTTCAAGTTGTAGATGTTACGAGTAAATTAACTTTAGTTGAAAATACAAAACAGAAAATTAGCAAATTAGCTCAACCTAAAAGCGTATTTGTTCCAAAAGGAAAGGTTATAGTTACCTTACAAGGGAGTATCGGACGTGTCGCAATTACTCAGTATGACTCTTTTGTAGACCGTACATTACTGATTTTTGATGACTACGAAAAAGAAACAGACGAACGATTTTGGGCATATACAATTCAGAAAAAATTTGAAATTGAAAAGTTGAAGGCTCCTGGTGGAACTATTAAAACAATAACAAAAGAAGCTCTTTCGTCGTTCGATGTTCATCTTCCACAATTTGAAGAACAACAAAAAATCGGTATACTTTTCAAGCAACTAGATAACACTATCGCTCTTCATCAACGTAAGTTAGATGCCTTAATGCGGATGAAGAAAGGCTTTTTGCAGCAACTTTTCCCCGGAAATGGGAAAAAAATACTGAGGGTAAGGTTCGCTGGTTTTGATGAAGAATGGGAACAGCGTAAGTTAGGCGACCATGCCAAATATCGTCGTGGTTCATTCCCACAACCATACGGAAATAAAGAATGGTATGACGGAGAAGGCGCTATGCCCTTCGTTCAAGTTGTAGATGTTACGAGTAAATTAACTTTAGTTGAAAATACAAAACAGAAAATTAGCAAATTAGCTCAACCTAAAGGCGTATTTGTTCCAAAAGGAAAGGTTATAGTTACCTTACAAGGGAGTATCGGACGTGTCGCAATTACTCAGTATGACTCTTTTGTAGACCGTACATTACTGATTTTTGATGACTACGAAAAAGAAACAGACGAACGATTTTGGGCATATACAATTCAGAAAAAATTTGAAATTGAAAAGTTGAAGGCTCCTGGTGGAACTATTAAAACAATAACAAAAGAAGCTCTTTCGTCGTTCGATGTTCATCTTCCACAATTTGAAGAACAACAAAAAATCGGTATACTTTTCAAGCAACTAGATAACACTATCGCTCTTCATCAACAAAAACTAGAGCAACTCCAAACCTTAAAAGAAGCCTACCTCCAAAATATGTTCATCTAATCAAATATTTACACTCAAACCAACTCCCTAGATAATAAACAAAGATGATAAACTCATCTATCAATTATCTAGGAGGTTTTTTATGAGAACAAAAAGAAGAAAAGAGCAAATGTTTCATGAGTACTTTAAAGAATGGGTGAATCTTTACAAGGTCGGTGCTATTCGTTCTATTACCTTGCAAAAATACTATGTAGCCGAACAAAAATTACAAGAACTTGCACCAAATCTAAGACTAAAAGAACTAGATCGATACAGCTATCAACAATTGCTAAATGATTATGCGCTTACCCATGAAAAGCAGACTACTATGGATTTTCATCATCATTTGAAAGGTGCTATTTTAGATGCAGTAGATGAAGGTGTTCTTACCCAAAATCCTACAAGGAAAATCGTGATAAAAGGAAAAGCGCCCCGACCTAAAAAAGCGAAATTTCTAAATCAATTTGAAGTCCAAGCCTTATTAAAAGAATTGAATTTGACAGAAGAAATTAATTGGGATTGGTTTATCTTGTTAGTTGTTAAAACAGGCCTCCGCTTTTCGGAAGCATTGGCTTTAACACCTTTAGATTTTGATTTTTCCAAACAAAAAATAGAAATTAATAAAACTTGGAATTACAAAAAAAAAACAGGTTCTTTCCAACCAACAAAAAATGAATCTTCCAATAGAAAGATTCAAATTGACTGGCAATTAGCTATGCAATTTTCACAATTAATTAAAGTGAAAGAACCAGATAAACCAATTTTTGTTAAAAGCAGAGTATTCAATTCCACTATTAATAATCGTTTGGGAGTATTGTGCACTCGTGCAAACATCCCAATTATTACAGTTCATAGTTTACGACACACCCATGCTTCGTTACTGTTATTTGCAGGTGTTTCAATTGCCAGTGTTGCAAATCGGTTGGGACATTCTAGTATGACAACGACTCAGGAAACATATCTTCATATTATTCAGGAATTAGAGAATCAGGATAACGATAAAATTATACGACATCTATCAATGTTGATGTGATAAATAAACCCCTTTAAGCTAGTGGAAAAGCTTGATGGGGTTTATTTCATATAAACATATTTTGTAAATAGGCTTTTTTTAAAATTTTGAGTTGATCTAATTTTTGTTGATGTAGAGCAATAGTGTTGTCTAAATACTTGAAATGTTGTCCAATTTTTTGTTGTTCCTCAACAGAGGGTATATTGACATTAATTCCCATAAACTCATCAAAATTAATATTTAACAAACCGTCCATGCGGGCTCCAGATGAAACAAGTTTAGCTAGTTCTCTATCAGGCCGTTTTGTTGCAAACATATACTCAATAAAATCGGAAGTTGCCAATACATTAGTTTCAAAACTATGGTAGACACGCGGTACTAGAGCTTCATCGTATGCTCTCAATTCAAATACAGCTCCATATTTAGCAAGCTTTGAGTTGCCGTGATTATAAGAAAGTTGCCCTTTTTTGAGCAGCGTATAGTTCATTTGCTCTTTACCTGCGATATTTCCTGAAAATCGGTCTCTTTGATCTAACCAACCACTACCAGCGGAAATGGTAAGGGTTGGCAAGTCCATTCGACCATCGTTTCCACGGACTCGCTCGGTTATTTCATCCAACTTACGCAGTTCCCACTCTTCATCAAAATCAGTAAACCTTATTCTCGGCACTATTTCCTCATTTCTAGGGAACAACTGCTGTAAAAATCCTTTTTTCATCCGCATTAAGGCATCTAACTTACGTTGATGAAGAGCGATAGTGTCATCTAACTGAGTAAAAAATAGACCAATCTTGTATTGCTCATCAAAAGTTGGATATAAAGCAATAAAATTTTCAACTTGTGATTTTGATAGATTTGTTTGAGTAACACCACTATCGAATTTTAGAAAATAATTATTTCGATTCATTCTGAAATTCAAAAATATTGGATCAATATTTTCTTTTGGAGTAATACCAGCAATTCGTTGATTTAAAGTATATTTACCATCTTCTTTCACAAGAAAGAGTTTTGCCAGTGCTTTACCATTTGGCAAGTCACTTAACACCATGGCGATCTCTCCATCAAAGATTGGTTCAACTTGTTCATTTGTATATCGTTGAACTTTTCCATTAGTTGAAATGAATTTTGAATTGATAATTGTATATTTCCCATCTTCATCTTCAACTTGTTCGTGAGCTTTTCCATTTCGATAATTAGCAATATCCCTCAACTTACGCTGTTCCCAAGCGTAAATAATCTTGAATAAGTAACTGTCTAGAAAATTAAATTTTATCAGTACCTCTTAATATCAAAAATAAGCTCTCAATTCCATTTAGGAATTAACCTTAATCTTCCTCTCCCCATCCAACTTTCTCACCTTTTCCTCCTCAATCTCCATCAACCTAATAAACTCCTCAAAAAAAGCATGAAACAAATGCCCACAAGCATAATACTCCTTCACAACCTTTTTCTTATTAATCGGCCCTTTCCGAAACTGAAAAAAATGATCCAACACAGCAAGCGGCTCCTCCCAAGACTGCAACCGATCCAACGTATGCTGCAAATCCGTAATATCCTGATAAGGAATCACCTTTAAACTCTGACCTTCTTTTTTCATAACCCATTTCCTCCCTTTTTAAAAGTACTCTTAAAACCAGTAACACGAAGCGCTGAACAACATCATCCAACGCCCCAATACTTAACTCATTTATCTACGCATTGACTAAGGCAACGATGAAACAAACCAGTGATAAAAACGACTTATGGATGATTTTTCTAAGTCTGTCCGTATTCCTATCACTTTCTTCTCAAAGCAAAACAAAAAACGCTATTGTAGTTTTCGTGAACTATCAATACCGTCATCAATCCTCTAGATAAAGCCCAACCCCCCCATAAAATACAAAATCCCAACCAAAAGTTTCCAAACAGACTAGAAAATCCCAGTAAAATTAGGTACAATAAAAGAGCTAGTGCTTTTGTGCTAGCAATTGGCAACTTGTATAGATAGGTGGTACTGTCTATGCAAGGCTTCATCATCTGATTGCTGTCAGATGGTGAAGTGCCTTTTTATTTTGCACCATCCCGACTGACCAAAAGGCAGAGTGAATGATGCAAAGTACAAGGTGAACGAAGTGAACGTTGTCTCCTTGTCTTATATCTATCATTGATCATTTGCTTTACTTTGAATGAAACCTCCTTTGACTAGATTTGTAGAATAGAAAAAAACGATATCAGGTAACATCACCCAATATCGTTCACAATAGTCCCAAAGAATCATCTACTACATTTTCAAAGTAACCTATAGAGAATCCAAGAAACCTATAGAAAAATAGGCAAACTTTAGGTACAATGAAAGAAGCTAGTACATGTTGCTAGCACTATTGGCAACTTGTTTGGGCAGGTGGTACTGTCTTTACAAGGCTTCAAATGCTTGGTTGCTGCCAGGCTTTGAAGTGCCAATTTATTTTTATATTCTGATTTGAACAGTTCATGTTAGCATGAGCTGTTTTTTCTATTCTACCTCTTAAGTATATCCGAAAAGAATACGAACACGCAACATAATTTTTCTTACAAATACCATTAAATAACACTCAAAATCGTTCCCTTATATATAAGGAAAAATAACAAAAAAATTTTTTGAAATCAAAAATCATAGCAACCATCTTAAAATAAAATGTATCGACATATAGTTGCTTTATTAATGTTTAATGTACTGAACTATTTACTTAGAAAAGTTAATGTGATAACATTAGTTAAAAATTAGAAAAATGGAGGTTTTTATGAGAATTAAAAAAGTTTTTAATAGGATTTGTTTTGGTATAGTGATCGTGTCAGCTTTATTGGTAGGAGGACATTCTGTTTCAGCAATTTCAAATGTAGAGTCAGAAAATACTTATTTTGAAGTTAAAGAAGAAACTGTTTCAAAGTAGAGAATAAAGATGTAAAAGTTGTTGAAATTGAGCCATTGAAATATTCAGTTGAAGTGAATAATGATGTGACAATTACTTCTGAAAATGAAGTAATGACGACTGATCAAGAAGTCGCTGAAATGGAAGAAAAATCTAAAGATATTGTGGTTACTAATGATGAATTTGTAACAGATGATGAGTTAGACGAACTATCTTCAACTAGTAGTAAATATGACAATCATGATAAAGTTCTCCTAAGAAAAATTGCGAACGGCTTAACTAATTTGGAGTTTAATATGTGGAGACAGTTTATACCAAGTATAGAGAGCCAAGTGGAAAGTCAAACTGGAATTTGGGGCTGTGCAGTATCTGCATTGGATATCTTAGCTAAAGGAACGAACTTAGAACAAAACACTAAGATATCCTATCCTAAACTTTGGAAGTATGCTGGAACAACCCAGTATAAGGTCGAAAATGGAATAAAATATGGTACTACCAATAACACTAAAATTGGAAATGGATTTACCCAATTTGCAAAAGAAAAGAAAAAAAATATAACGCATCAAAATATATCTAATCCGAGCTTCAATCAATTCAAGTCTGCAATTGACAATAAAAAGCCCGCCATACTAGCTTATGGAATTTGGAATGCAAAAGAGAAAGCTCGTTCTGGTCACGCAGTTGCTGTTGAAGGATATTTTGCCTCAAAACAAGCAAATTATTTAGTTGTAGCAGATGGGTGGTATGCAGCAGCAAAGTATATTAATTATATTCCAGGAAATTTCCTTGATACATATGGTATTATATGGTCAGGAATCAATACTATTTAAGTCTGAAAAGGATCAATCATGAAAAAATTGAGTAGCGTTACAACGGTTTTAATCTTGTTGATTATTTTTATGGGGTGTTCAAAGAACACGGAGGAGAATGATGCAAGCATGAAAAGTGGAGAAAGTTTTGCACACATACGTCATTTGATCGGCACTATAACAGCTATTAGGGAAGAATCACTTATTGTGAATACAGCAACAGAAATAAGTTCTACACAAACATCTGATGATCTAGATATTCCGAAAGGAAGTGAAATTTACATTTTTATTCCTTTTAAAGATACTCGAGAGGATATTTTAAAAAGGGTTAAAATGAATGAGAAGGTAAGAATTTCATATTCTAATATAGCTATAACGAATGGCATTTATACGTTAACGATTGTAGAAGATAGTCAAATTACCAAAGAAGACTAAAGTTAAACAGAAAAAATGTGAAATTTGTATACGAAAAGATATCGATATTTTAGGTGACGCATCTTAAACTATTCTAAAAATATTGGAGAGTGGTTTGGACCAGAATATTTATCTTTGCTAAAGAACAACGCTCTTTGGTTAAGTACTGTAGGAAATGAAACGATGGTTTTCTGATTTTTGACCAACTCTGAGTGCCAATAAATAAAACATAGTGGAATTGATTGATAAAATAGTAAGAAGCTAGATCGACTTTTCTAGTTTCTTTTTAGTATATAACAGTACGTGTAGTACCATGTTGGGGATGCTATCTTCATTCGTTCAGTTGTAGAATTGCTTAAAAACGACAAAAAGAAATGACCGTTCATTAACTTTAGCCAGTTAAACGATCATTTCATAATGATATAAAATACTTGCTACCGTCTTAAACGGCTCTACATAGGAGAGGTATGTTAGCGCATATCTCTCTTATCACTTGCATTATAGCATACAACACACTTTTTTTCCATATCCACTTAAAAGAGTATTTTCTAATTCTTGCTTAGAATCCGTTTATAGATGATCGGTCTATCAAACCCAAACACTCGTTTATCCCCATTAAACATTTCCTCTTTTATGACCAATGCTTCATCAGATAGTTCTTGCTTTAAAATAAACGCTGTTTTCTTCGTAAACATACTGTGTGATTCGCCAATAAACGTCCCCTCATGTTCCTTATAGTGCAATGGAACAAATTTATCAGATACTGAAAGAACCGTAAAATCAATTTCATTTAGTTCATTAAATTTAGTGTTCATTAATTCTTTTGGCACAGTGATCGATTTTAACACAACCTCGCCAGATTCATCCGTTGAAAAAAGAAAAATATCTGATTTGAATTTCTCCTTATTATTCAACGTATAGTAACTTTCTTCATGCAAAAATACTCCATCGAATTCTTTTGGACCATTCACAATCAAGTCATTTAGAATAGTATTATTGTGTATGGCAAAGGGGAAATGCTCTTGTTCTTCTTTCGATAGAGAATGAAACTGCTCACTATTATCGAAACGTCCAGTTAACATTTGAATAACTTTCCTCAAATTTTTCATACTGCTCACTCAGCTTTCTTTTCAATTGGTAATTAAAGTACAATCGCTTCTTTTCTATTTTATCAAAAAAAAATAGAAAAAAGCGACTCAAAAATAATAAATAGATCTTAATACGATTTTCAGTTTGCAAAAAATAATGAATTAGTTTAAATAGCGACGAAGTTCTTTTGATAAATTCAGCCATTCCATTTCACCAGGGATTGAGGATATTTGAATCGATTTGATATTAGAAAGGTCTTCAGGAATTGCAAAATTAGCAACAACAATATCAATATGTAGAAATCGAATTAAATTTTCAGTGACCGGTTGGTTAATCACAAAATGGATTTGAACCTCTTTTGGTGCTACAGATGCCGCAATATTTTTTAGGTATTCTGAAATTATTGGAGTACTAGATATGGCAAATAAAATAATATGATCTCTTTTCAAATTAGTTTCTGTTAACAAAGTTAACGAAGTGGCTATATCCTCTTTGTAATAGAAATAAGAGTATTTTTCTAGATAATATAACCAATTTTCATATGTTTTGGGGTATTCATGTATAGCGATATTTTTTAAATCTTGTTGTTCCGTTTGAAAAAGAGGAGAAAATTTACTTAGCATATCTAAATTAGATAAATAGGATTTTAAAATCAGATTGAGTTCAACATTTGCCGAAAAATTATAATGTAAATCTTTGAAAAAATTATCAACTATTGTATTAAAGGTTTTTAACTTGGGTAACAAATCATCGAGAATGTAAAAAGAATCTTTTCCATAAATAACAGAATTTATAGCAGTGATGTAAATGTATAAAATTTCAGAATCAGACAGATCAGTATAGATAGGATCTTTTACTAAATGCCAATTAATAGCATTAGTAACACTCTTAAAGCCAGCATGAGTGCTATAGGTTGAAATGAGTGAACTGTCAAAAGAGACCTTTTTATTTTGAGCAATTCTGTTTCGGGAAATTTTGATTAGCTGAGCAAATCTATAGTAATCAATGGTTAAGACCTGTTTATAGTTGTCCCTGATATAGTCAAAAAAGTTATCAATAATTTCAAAATCTGCATCTGTAAATGTATTCATCCAATTTCTGTGGTTATTATTAAAATAATGGAAAAAGAAGTGGCGAATATCTATTTCATTTCCGATAAGTTCAAATGGATTGGTATTTAACGTTAAATGATAATCGGCTAATACATCTTTCAATAAATCGATATGTTTTCTTAAGGCCGACTGAGAGATAAAATGCTTTTCAGCAAAAGTTGCAACCTTTTCTTTTTTTCCTTCATAGAGTGAATCCACCAGTATAAATATAGGATTGTGTTGTATTAAATCATACATATACGTTTGGATAGGTTTTGGTGAATCGATTCTCTTGATAGACCAATTACTAGACTTGGTTAGTTCCACATTTGAAGAAAGAGCATTTTCTATTGATAAAAAATCTTGTTGTAACGTTTTAATAGATACATCGTAAATTTTTTGTAAATCAAAAACAGATATCGATTCGTTGGAATCTACTAATAAAGATAAAATATGTAGTTTTCGTTTTAATATATTATCGAATATTAATCTTTTTTCTATCTCATTCATCCGATTAATCACTCCTTATTTATATTATAATCTAATTTTTATTTTTAATATATTTTAAAAATTCTAAATTGTAGAAGAAAATAAAGCGAATAACATGCTCAGTTATGAACGAAAGGAAGTTATTTTCTCTTGAAATCATTCTATATCGTTCTATTATATATAGGAAGAAAAAAGAAGAAAACAGTTTTTTTTTTTTTCTTTTTAATCGAAAAAAAAAGAATTTAAAATAAGCTGATTTGTTGTATATTCAATAAAGACAAAAAATAAAAGTAAGGATGAATAACAATGACATATAAATCTATTGCTATTACAGATGGAGAAGAGAGTCGATTAAAAGATATACTATCTTCTTTTGACTTGTTAGATTTAAGTTTTACTACAGAAACAAACATAGATTTTTCTCACATAGATGCAGACCTTATTATCATAGAAGAAATCAAAACGATCAGCTCAATCAATATATTAAACTTATTATTTGAACTAAGAAAGAATTTTTCTGGACTAATTTGGCTGCTATCTACTAAATATGAAGAAAAAAATGAAATTTTGTATTACAAAATGGGGGTCGATGGAATTTCTTACAGTGATAGATCATCTGAGTTGATTCAGTTACAACTTACAAGTACGCTAAAACGTAATTGTAAAAAAAGAACATATATTTCTAATATAAATACAAATGGAGTTCCTTCTTTAAAGTTAAATTCAATAAATATGAGCGTACATAAAGAGGATGGAGAAGAAATTTCATTGACTCGTAGTGAGTATAATGTTTTGAACTTGTTGATGGAAAATCTTAATAACACAGTTACCTATGAAGAAATGTTGTCCGTAATCTGGAATGACGATAAAAGAAGCAATAAGTATAAAATCAGTAATCTGATTTTTCATTTACGAAGTAAGGTAGAAAATGATTTGAAAAAACCAAAATATATAAAAACAGTTCGTTCAAAAGGGTATATGTTGAAAAAATCGTAAGTTGTTCTATTTAGAGATAAGACTTAAAAAGAAACTGAAGTAGATAGGAGGTAGAATGAAAAATGACAGAAAAAAAACCTGGGTTACTTTTTTTGGGAATATTAGTTGGTTTTCTGTTTTTTCCAAACTATACAGAAGCTACAGAAGAAATTGATAGTGTACCGATAGATACTATTTTTAAAGTCCCTCAAGGAGCAAACAGTTATGTAGATGGAAATGAAATTGTTATAACAGATAATACATCAAATCAAATTGGCAGTATCTATTCTACTGAAGAAAATAAGATAGATCTTTCAAAAGATTTTTATGCTGAAATGTATGTAAAAATTGATGGTAGTGGTGACGGAATGACGTTTGTAATGCATAATGATCAACCTAAAACCCAAAATTTTTCAGGTTTAACTGGTCAGGGTTTAGCGGTCTACGGATCGTATTGGTATTTACAGGGGGTTTATATGTTGATAGGACCATCCCAATTAAAAAAAAGTCTGGCTATTGAATTTGATACTTATTACAACTTCGGATATGATCGACTTTTAAATACAAATTTAGGTAATGGACACATCGCATACACGACTCCAGATAGTTATGATGGTTATGGATTTTATGCAGACAGAACGGTTGCATCAGTTAAACACAATGGAGTGCAATATCCTTCTTTTAAGCTTGGTGATGGCAAGTGGCGTTTATTAACATTAAAATGGACTGCATGGAATGCTAGTAATGTCGGGAATCTAACGTATCAATACGAAGGATTAGAGGCTGTTTCAGCATCCGTTCCAAAGTATACATTTGGAACAGATAATGTCTATTGGGGATTCACTGGGTCAACAACTAATGTAACTGAAAAAGCAAGCGTTCGTTTTAAATCTTTACCAGGATTTGTAGATTACTCTGAAAATGTTGATTTCATTGATGCTGAAGGTAATAGCATTCAAAGCATTACCCAAGATTCCGAGGTGACGGTTCACTATGTTGGTCAACATGTGGGAGGAAAACAAAACCTAATGGAACCAACTTATAAGTTCACTTTATCACCAAATCAAGAGTATCAACAAGGATCGTTTAAGCTCAATGGTGTTGCGGTTACACCAACATACGTTAATAATGAATTAGAAATTCCTCTATCAAAAGACTTATCATCGACAGATAGTAAAGTTGATATCCAGTTTAAAGTAAAAGATAGCGGGGTGACCCAAGATACAGACTTAACACTGACAGCACATGTAAAAGCAAAAAATTTCCTGTCAGATAATGATTTCACGTACAAAATAACCTACGACAAAGAAGCACCCACTGGAACAGGTAAATTGACATTTATAGATGCTGGTGATGAACAAGCGCTAGCTAATGCAACAGATTACCGTCCATTTTTATCAGAATATCAAGATAACTACTCAGCAAAAGATAAAATCAGGGTTGAATTAAAACCTGGACAAGACATCGCTGCTTTAGTCAAAACAGTTGGTCCAAGTAGTGTTCAACTAACGCTTACCGATGAAAAAGGGAATGCACGTGATGTGACGGTTCCAATCTTTATTCAAAATCAGGATGTTGTAAAAAGTAGTCAGTACATTATCTACGGGAAAGACTTTAGTGTAAATTCAAGAAATTATCCTACAACAAATGCAGCATTGCGCTCTCTAATTTTTGAACAAACAGAGTTGAAATTATGGCAGTATGACGACGTATCTGTAACGGCAATGAATAATACTCAATTAAATCTATCAATGGATAAACTACCTCCAACGTCCAATACTGCTCAAGCAGGTGTTTATGAAGCAACCGCTTCTTATGGAAGCGGGACAGCTAAAGTAGCTAAGCCAATTAAAGTGACGGTGATCCCAAGTATTGCGCCAGTATCGATTCAATTCGTAGATGAGAATAATCAACCTATTGTGGACGAAATTACGTTTGAATCAAATGTTGAAGAGTCGATTGACCTAACCAAAAACGAACAAGTCCTCGAAAAGCTTAAAGCGGTCAAAGCATTGAACTATGTTTTAGATACGTCTCCTACAGATGAACAAAATCTGTTGGTCGTACCTGAAGGTGTCACACGAAAATATACGTTTAAAGGAACGCTATTTATTCAATCAGCACCTAGTAGCATTAACTTTGGGGATCAAAATGTTAGTGCCTTTGATAAAACCTATGCCAATCCAGAGTATGATCAAGATTTAATCATATGGGATAACCGTCAAACGCTAGGCACTTGGAAAATCACGTTAAAACAATCACAAGATTTTAGTATCCCAGATGATCCATCGCAGAAATTGCCAGATGTGCTAAGTTATCAGACTGCTGGGGAAGAAAAAATGATTTCCACAGATGCTCAGGAAGTTTTCAGCTCCAAACACCAGTCCTCAGGGAAATATGACATTAGTCAGGAAACATGGGGACCAGAAAAACAAGGGCTGCGTTTGAACGTTCCGGTCGGTTCAGTGAAACAAATAGGGAAATATGAAACGACACTGACTTGGCAAATAGAAGAAGCTTATTGATAAGTATGCTAAAAAAAGAGTTGGGTAATCGTTTGAAATAGATGAATAATCAGTCTTTATCTCTATTCGCAAAATAAGTTTAAACGTTGGGTTTGATTTTTTATGAAATTAAAATAACAGAGGATGTACATCTCTTAGGCTTATCCATAGTCATAAAACGTTGAATCATATGAATATGGATACGTTAGAAGTAGAAAGGAGGTGAGAATAAAATGACAAATAAAAAAACGGTGTTGGTTTTTTTGATAGTAATGGTTAGTTTTCTGTTTATACCTATAAATACAGAAGCCGCTGAGAATGTTGAAAGTGTACCACTAGACAATATTTTTAAAGTACCTCAAGGTGCGAATAGTTATGTAGATGGAAATAACGTTATTATTACAGACAAAAAAACTGGTCAGATCGGTAGTGTGTTCTCGTCTGAGACCAACAAAATGGACCTTTCAAAAAATTTTACTGCAGAAATGTATATAAACATTGATGGGGTTGGCGATGGCGTAGCTTTTGTGATGCATAATGATCCAGATAAGACATCTAAGTTTTCGGGTTTGACTGGACAAGGTTTAAGCATTTACGCTTCAAATTACCAATATGTGAATCATAATTTAGTACTTGGACCATCTCAGCTCAAAAAGAGTTTTGCTATTGAATTCGACACATATCACAATGGTGACGGTTATGATAAAGGGATTGATGGGAATTCAGGTAGAGGGCACATTGCTTATACCTTTCCAGATAGTGGAGATACTTACGAGGGATCTAATGGAACACTAACATCTGTAAATCATTCGGGACTACAACTACCATCATTCCAGATTGGGGATGGACAATGGCGATTGTTGAAAATACAGTGGAAAACATGGGATTCTGCCAATAAGGGTCAGCTAACCTATCAGTACGGAGATCTTGATCCTGTAACTGCAACGATTTCAAGAGATACGTTTGGAACAGATAGTGTTTTTTGGGGGTTTAATGGTTCTACGGGTGCCGCAACAGAAAAAGCAATTGTTTCATTTAAATCTGTACCAGGATTAGTAAATTATACAGATAATCTTACATTTACAAATGCTAATGGAGACAAGATACAAAGTACTACTCAAAATTCTGAAATAACTGTCGATTATAATGGTGAATTTACGGGTGGTAAACAAAACATGATGCAACCGACTTATACATTTTCTTTAGCACCTTATCAAAAGTATCAATACGGGACATTTAAGTTGAACGGTGTATCTGTAACACCAACTTATACGAACAATGAATTGAGTATTCCATTATCAAAAGACTTAACGGTAGAAGATGGCAAGGTTAATATTCAGTTTAAAGTAAAAGATATTGCTGTGAGTCAAGATACTGATTTAACACTAACTGCACATGTGAAAGCACAAAATTTCCTATCAGATAATGATTATACGTACAAATTAAACTACGACAAAGAAGCACCGACTGGAACAGGTAAACTAACGTTTATTGATGCAGATGATGCCAAAGCGATAGAAAATGCAACCGACTATCGTTCCTTTTTATCAGAGTATCAGGATAATTACTCAGCAAAAGATAATATTAAGGTTGAATTAAAAGCTGGACAAGACATCTCGACTCTAGTCAAAACAGTTGGTCCAAGTAGTTTTCAACTAACTCTTACCGATGAAAAAGGGAATGCACGTGATGTGACGGTTCCGCTATTTATTCAAAATAAGGATGTTGTCAAAAGTAGTCAGTACATTATCTACGGGAAAGACTTTAGTGTCGATTCAAAAGAGTATCCTACAACGGATGCAGCATTACGTTCCTTGATTTTAGAAAAAACAGAGTTGAAATTATGGCAGTATGACGACGTATCAGTAACGGCAATGAATAATACTCAACTGGATCTATCAATAGATAAACTACCTCAGACGTCTGATTCTGCTCCAGGAGGCGTGTATGTAGCAACTGCTTCTTATGGTAGCGGGACAGCTAAAGTAGATAAGCCAATTAATGTGACGGTGATCCCAAGTATTGCGCCAGTAACAATCCAATTTGTTGATGAAAATAATCAACCCATTGTGGACGAAATTACGTTTGACTCAACCGTTGCAGAATCAATTGACTTAACTCAAAATGCACAAGTCCTCGAAAAGCTTAAAGCGGTCGAAGCGTTGAACTATGTTTTAGATACGCCTCCTACAGATGAACAAAATCTGTTGGTTGTACCTGAAGGTGTCACACGAAAATATACGTTTAAAGGAACGCTATTTATTCAATCAGCACCTAATACCATTAATTTTGGGGATCAAAATGTGAGTGCCTTTGATAAAACCTATGCCAATCCAGAGTATGATCATGATTTAATCATATGGGATAATCGTCAAACGTTAGGCACTTGGAAAATCACGTTGAAACAATCACAGGATTTTAGTATCCCAGATGATCCATCGCAGAAATTGCCAGATGTGCTAAGTTATCAGACTGCTGGGGAAGAAAAAATGATTTCCACAGATGCTCAGGAAGTTTTCAGCTCCAAACACCAGTCCTCAGGGAAATATGACATTAGTCAGGAAACATGGGGACCAGAAAAACAAGGGCTGCGTTTGAACGTTCCGGTCGGTTCAGTGAAACAAATAGGGAAATATGAAACGACACTGACTTGGCAAATAGAAGAAGCCTATTAATGGAGAGGAGACCACGATGAAAAAACAACGAATGATTTGTTTTGTTCTAACTCCTTTGATTTTTCTTGCCGTGTCTTTCGGTACGATCAATGAGGCCGCAGCTGAGGAGGGTGGACAAGTACAGACAAATGCAGGAATCGTCTTTAAGGAATCAGATTCCTCAACAGCTCAAACGAATGAATCAACACACAATGATTCTTCAAGTAGTGAACTTCCAAACACTGGCAAGAAGCCGACAGGACGATTGCCAAATACTGGGGATTTAATAAAAGTTAGCATGCTCTTCGCAGGGGGCGCACTTATCCTAATTGCGTTGATTGTCTTCTTTTGGAAGAAGCGAAAACGCGTAAAAAGGGAGTGTGAATAAGATGGAAAGAAAATTACTCATCTGCTGCTTGCTGTTTCCCCTTCTGTTAATGAATCCAGTGACGAGTCGAGCAGAAGAGTCGAATTACTCTGGTGAAGGAACCATCCAGTTTAGTGGGAAGCAACCATTACAAGTGATGGACCCTGAACATCCAGAAAAACCTGCTGATCCAGGGAGCAGCCCTCATACTGATAACCTATTGAGGATTGATTTTGTCCCTAAAATTACCTTTTCGGATGCAACGATGTCTGAACAGGATCAAACGTATTACGGAAATGCCCAACTTTTCAATGATGATACCGGAGCGAGAGGAAACTTTATTCAAGTATCCGATTTTAGAAACGACAGCCAAGGCTGGACTTTACAGTTAAAGCAAGAAACGCAGTTCCAGAATCAATCGGCGAAAAGCAAGGAGTTAAAAGGCGCAGTGCTGTCCTTTGACAAATCATGGGCAAACTCCATAAATGACCAAACAACCGCACCTACGGTTTCAAAAGAAGTGATTCGTCTTTCGAATATTGGTGAAGTCTATAACTTAGCTGAAGCCAAGCCGAAAAAAGGTGAGGGAACCTGGGCAATTGCCTTTGGAGCATCTGTTACGAATACCAATCAACAGGCAGATACATTAAGGCCTAAATTGGACGAACAGAATAATCCAATCGTAGATCCAGCGTTTAATAATCAACCAATCTATGAGAATCAAGCAATTTCTTTATTCGTACCCGGTAAAACAGAAAAAGAACCGGGCAACTACCAAACGGTGTTAACTTGGATTTTATCCGAGCTACCATAAATTATAAAAACTCTAGGAGGAAACACAAATGAAATTAACACACAAATTATGCGCAGCTACGCTATTAGCAGTATTAGGAGCAACAGTAGCAGTGCCAAATGCAGTACAAGCAGCAGAAGAAAACCCATTACAAGTCAGCGGAAAAGGTACAATCAACTTTTTAGAAGATGATGGGGTAGATACACCGACAGATCCAACTGATCCAACAAAACCAGTTGACCCAGAAAATCCAATTGTCACTCCACCAGTCAATCCAGCAACAGGACCATTAAAAGTAATTGCAGTAACGGATTTGGATTTTGGTGCAGATAATAAAGTTACGCCAGCATCTGGAAGTGGTTGGGAATATTCAGCAAAAGCTGCTCAAATTGAATACAAAGACGGTACAACAGCTGCTAGTCCAAATTTCGTTCAGTTTAAAGATACACGTGCAGATAACAAAGCAAATAAACACACAGTAAGTGCTAAAGCAACTTCGTTCACAAACGCAGAAGGTCAAGAGTTAAAATCAGCAGAATTGAGATTTAACAATGTGAAATTAGTTAATGGATCTGATCAGAATCAAGTGAATGAAACTGGAGTTGCGGCAGCACCAAAGATTTTAACTGATGGTACAACGCCAACGGACTTTGTTAAACAAGATGCAGATGACAAAGGTTTTGGTCAATTTACATTACAATTCGGAGATACAGCAGATAATACAGCAGATGATTCAGTTAAATTATGGGTCCCAGCAGAAGGAAATAAATTATCAACAAGCAGTAGCTATTCTTCAACAATCACTTGGACAATTGCTGACGCAAGATAATTCAAGTAAAAGATAAAAAAGTATTGATGAAAGAGAACAAACAAGTTCGCCTGTATTAGGCGTACTTGTTCCTCTTTTTAAGAAAGGGCAATCATGATGAAAAAAACGAGTTTAATATGCTTTGCAGTTATTTTATACATAGGTTTGATAATCGGCATTTTACCCACAACAGGACAAGCAGCGCAAGAAGATGGAAGTGGGTTCACATATAAAGTCATTCTGCCTGAAAATCAACACAATAAAGATGTCGGCTATTTTGATCTCCGAATGACACCAAGTCAAGAACAAACCGTTACCATTAAAATGAACAATAGTTCAGCTGAAGAAATCACAGTAGATGTAGCGCTTAACAGTGCAAAGACGAATACTAATGGTGTGATCGAATACGGTCCATCCAAATTAGAAAAAGATGCTTCGCTTAAATATGATTTTGCCGATTTAGTAAAAGGTGAAAAAACGGTTAAGATCCCTGCAAAACAAAGTGTGGAATACAAATTGAACATAAAAATGCCAGATTCTCAATATGATGGCGTGATTTCTGGGGGGATCTACATGATCCAAAAAGGGCAGACGGAAAGCCAAAAAGCGATGATCAAAAATGAGTATGGCTATATGGTTGGAATGGTTTTGACCGAAACAGATGTAGCAATTACACCAGAGCTAAAGCTCAATAAAGTTTACGCTAATCAGCAAAATTACCGAAACGCGGTGTTCATCAATTATTCAAATACACAACCTGCCTACATCGATGATATGACCGTTGATGTTCAAGTCATGAAAAAAGGGTCGAGTGAAGTTCTTTATGATACAAAACAAAATAAAATGAGAATGGCGCCTAATTCACAAATTAATTTTCCCATTTCAATGAATGGTGAAAAAATGGTTGCAGGTGAGTATGTGGCTCATGTTGTAATCACAACAGAAAATGATGGTAAATGGACTTGGGAACAGAACTTCGAGATCACCAATGAAGAAGCAGATAAGTTTAACCAAGAAGATGTTAGTTTATTACAGGAAAGTCGAGTAGACTGGTCGTTGATCATTATAGTGGTCGCTAGTGCGTTAGGGATTATATTGATTATATTCTTTGCAGTTCGTTTCTTGAGGAAAAAGAATCAAAAGAAAACAAAAAAGAAAAAGAAATCAAGCAAGAAAAAAAGGTAGTAGCACAAAATGGGGATTAAAAGTGAAAATGTAAGGGTATTGAAATAGAGTAAATAATTAATTATTTTTGGAGGATAGAAACATGTCGATATTAGATTGGCTATTCATTGGGATACTTTCAACGGCAATCCTCTGTATTATTTTTGCGGTTGTTTTCCTAATTTCTTATTTTTTAACGAAGAAAAATAGACTAGTATTAAAACAACGTCGAACAAAAAATAAAAAGAAACGCAGAGTTTTAAAAAAGAAAATCCATTTATTGAAGCAAAAAGGTAAAAAACAAATGCAATCAGGAGTGATCTTTTTGATTTTAGGTTTGATATTAGCAGGAGGCGCCGCATTTTCCCGCTATCATCAAGCCACTAATCTAGGAAATCGTGACTCTGACGCTATCGTAGAAGGGTATTATTTATTAAACAAAACATCTGAGCAGTTAGGAACAATTGAAGGAACCACAAATGTTGAAAAAACAAGAAAAAATTTGCGTGAGTTAGCAGCAAAACTGTCTGGTTTTGGGGTTCGTTACGCTGATCCAAGGTTAACAGTAGACGGACAGCAACTGTTAAATAGGTATTATACGCAAATGAAAGAATTAGGTCTTAACTTGAACAATCAATCGATCGAAAGTCTACAGGAAAAAACAACCTATGACAATTATTTAGCAGATATAAAAAAAGTCAAAACGATTCAAAAAAAGGTTTTTACGTATTTTAATGTGAATGAATCAGCGTTAAGTCAAAAGAAATAACATGTTAAGAAATGGCTGTGAAGCTAAATGACGAAAAAGAAAGTAAGGACTAAGAGTAAAAAAAGAAGAAAGAAAAATAAGAAACAACGACTTCTTCAAGAACTCAGTAAAGAATTAGGCATAACTTTTTTGATTGTATTGTTATGCTTATTTTTACTTTCCAGAGTTGTTTTTGCATTGCCCAAAAATGAAGGGTATGGGATGCGGGAAGCGTTGAATGATGGCGATCGTGTATATGTGGATCGACTTGGTACGCCCAAACGTTTTTCATTAATTTATTTCAAGCAACCCGATGGAAACGGGACCTCAATACGACGAGTCGTTGGGTTGCCAGGAGAACGAATACTCTATTCTAAGGATGAACTTTATGTCGATGGCCGACTTGTTGTAGAACGTTTTTTACAGAAAAAGTTAGCGCAAGCTATAATAGATGATGAAATGATTACCGAAGATTTTGACTCCATTGCTATTTTAGGAACAACAGATGGCATTATTCCAAAGGGCAAATACCTTGTGCTTGGAGATAATCGTCACTACGCTACAGATAGTCGTTACTATGGTTTAGTCGATCGACGTGATGTGATTGGGATTGTAAAACTAAGATTGTCACCTTTTTATCAAATTAGTATCCAATGAAGTGATAAAAATACGGTAGTTAACGTATTGAGATAAAAAAAGAGAAATGAGCGAAGTAAAAGTTAACAGCTTATAAAATCGTTGAAAAGAGAATTAGAATAATGAACTATTGAAGTCTATTAAATGAAAAAAATATTTATTTTTCATGAAAAATGCGATATAATATATTGTATTTTGAAGAAAGAAGGATGAAAAAATGAAAAGAAAAGCACTCTCAGTATCACTTTTGACGTTTACAGCTATTTTAGCCGTGGGCTGTACATCAAATAAAAGTGCTAGTAACACATCAGAAAAAAAAGAAGCTAAAACAGAATCAACAACACATGCAAAAAAATCTGAACATATCGATTATGATGATCAAGAAGAGTGGGAATTCTCTGCTGGGAAGATGCAGTCACCAATTGATATTGTTACTAAAAAAGCTGAAGTGATGACACCAGATACTGGAACAATCACAATTGATTATGGAAAAGATATTACAAAAGCTGAAAATAACGGCCATAGTATCCAAATCACTGATGGTGGTACATCTGTGATTAACGGACGAAACTTTGCATTAAGTCAGTTTCATTTTCATGCAGAAAGTGAACATACTGTTGACGGCAAACATTATCCAATCGAAGCACATTTTGTAAATACTGCTCAAGACGGACGTATTGCAGTTATCGGTGTATTCTTTAAGGAAGGTACTGAAAACAAAGGATTTCAAGAAGTTTTGGATGACGTAAATAATGATAAAAACGATCCAATTAGCGACTTAGATGATATGATTCCGTCTAATAGAAGCTATTATCATTATTTAGGGTCATTGACTACGCCACCATTAAATGAAAATGTGGAATGGTATGTAATGAAAGAGCCTGTCGAAGTATCTTCAGCTCAAATCGAGGACTTCAAAAAATTGTATTCACACAATAATAGAGAGGTTCAACCGTTAAATGATCGATCAATTTTAGAACATAATGAATAATTCAATTGCTAATTGTCTAAAACTCTTTTAGCAACTATCCGACTGATAACAGAATCATCTACAACTGTTATTGAACAACTGAAGAGAATCCAGGGAACCTACAGAAATTAGGACAATGGAAAGAAGTTAGATATGTTGCTGGATGTTGAAATACTAAGTTATCTTCATATTATGATTTAAACAGTTCATTTTAAAATGAGCTGTTTTTTTGTTAAAATCATAGCGATTACCTAAAGAACTGACGGACACAGAATACTTGATGATCGAAGAGAGAAGTTTGCATCATTCTCTTTAATTTGTTTAGTTGTAGAATTGCGTAAAAAAACAAAAATAATAGTAACATACAGCAAATTTTGTTGCCAGATTTATAGAAGCGCTCTCGCGAAGATCAAACGCCATAACTTTTTATGAAAGTTCGTCTAGAATAAAGAGTAAAACTATAAAGAATTAGATCCCAAAATATAAGTAACTGGTGTGGTCCTGTATTACTAGAAGACAAAGAACGACTCTCTTTGACTAAAGTACTGACAGACATGAAACGAAGTCTTCTGGGGATATATAATGGCACGTGTAAGACTATACTGAGTCCGCTTACATGCTATACTATAGATACAACAATTTACTGAAATGATGTCTGCAAGAAAACACAAAAGGGGGATTTACAATGAAACACATCAAAAAAGAATTCTTACTTAATTGCACTCCTGCAAAAGCATGGCAACTTGTCGTTGATCGTAGCAAATATGAAATATGGGCTGCTGCTTTTCAAGAAGGATCAACTTATTCTGGTGAGATGAAATTGAATGAAACGATTTCATTTGTTGATGAGTCAGGGAATGGTCTGGTTTCTAAAGTCGTCGTTTTTGAACCAGAGAAAGAAATCAAGTTCGCATTCTTAGGGGAAATCACAGATGGTAAGTATGCGGAGGTACCTGTATTTGCCGAAATGCTTGAGCACTACCTATTTGAGCCAGTAGGCAATCAAACGAAAATGCTCGTGGATGTTGTGATGGATGATGAGTATTATGATATGATGAATGATTTATGGGATAAAGCAGGAACAGAACTGATAAGATTGAGCAATTAGTGTATGAGAAGAGTTAAACAGCCAGTTTTAATAAGTAAAGATAAAAAAGTAAGAGAATAATCGGGAAAGTTGATTATTCTCTTATTTTTTTTAATTTAAGAGTACACAAAGAGCATTCAAACCTGTAAAATCAAAGTAAGGTGTCATAAATAGCCTAATAAAAATCTTCATTTTTTTACCAAGAAAGGATGGTATCACTATGAAAAAAAACATTTACCTAGCCAGTTTTTCACTAGTTTTACTAGCCGGTTTCGCAACATATACTATCTATACAAAGACGAACGACACTCAAAATATTGAGAAGACGAAACGTATAAATCAAGTCCTAGACAAAGAAACGATTGAACAATCCAAGAAAAAATTAAGTGAGAAAAATATGGAAGACTTTTCAATTGACTTTAAAAATGCTGACGCTGAAACGATATACAACACATTTAACAATTCAAATGCAGATTCGATTATCAATCTTTTAGAAATATCTAATGATGATTCGGATAGAATTTTAGTGTCTCCAGATGGGACAATTCTATCAGGGCAAGTAATTATAGATGAAAATGGAACTGAAGTTGATTCTGATACGGATAAAAATAGTATAACGATTAAAGAGCTTAAAGACTTGGTTCTATTACATAAACCACAAATCGATGAATTAGCCGCTCAAAATAGTCCACTAGAATAATGTCTGAGAGACAGAAAATTACGTAAATATTCATTTAGTGAAAAGGAAAAAAGATGAAAAAAATCAGACCACAAAACCCAATCTATCTTATACTCAGCCTATTCACTCCAAGGCGTTTTATCAATACTTATTATGTTTTAAAAAGTGATAACCTCACAATAAGCCGTTACTATGCAAGAAAGAATTCAAACGTTTTTGATAAAAAAATCGATACCATAGATATGAATAAGTTAGTGAAGTTTGGCTTACCAAAAGATTTAGGTACACCAATGCAAGAACCAACAATCCGTGGAACAAAAGGAACGTATAGTTCACAAGAAATTCAGTTTCTTTTTGAGGATAGAATTATCATAGGATGGAATGTTCGTCCTTATACGAAAAAGCAATTAAGACAGCTATCAGAATTAATTTATCTAAGATATTGTATTATCGCGTGTAATGAATTACAAAAAGTATTGGGAATCAATAACTAATCAAAAAAATATCTTCCCTATATTTTCAATTAATTTAACACTTTGTTCGCTAGACGAGCTCAAATTTTTCATTTAAAATTTACATTAAAGGAGCGTGAGAAAATGAATCATTATAAAGGGGCTTGTTTCTGTCATTCTGTTCAATTCGAACTTGACTTAAAAAATCTTGATTTAACTGTCTGTCACTGTTCAATGTGCAGAAAACTAACTGGTTCTACAGGCTTTGCTAGTCTGGAAGCTGGAGAAAGTGTCCATTTTACCACTACAGATGGGCTGTCGATCCTACATACTTCTGACTTTGGTGAACGGGGTTTTTGTAATAAATGCGGGACGAGCTTGTTTTATCGATTTAAAGCTTCAAATGAATATTTTGTACCACCAGCGATCATTGCTGAGTTACCTGAAGATAAAGTCAATTTTGTCGAAGAAATTTTTTACGATAATAAACCGTGTTACTATGCATTTTCGAATGACACAATAAAAAAAGATGAAGCGTATTTCCAGTAACAAACTGTTAGATAAAAGCAGAAAATGAGTTTAGGACTGAGGTCCTGAGCTCTTTTCAATACACTTTAAAATGACCAAACTAGGGATTTTAAGGAGAGTTATAAAGAAAGGGTGGCTATTATATGAAGAAGAAAAACTTAAAAAAGCAATTACTTATTTGTTTACTCTATATTCTAATTCCCTTAGCTTTAGGATCATTAGCAAGTATCTGGATCAATCGATCAATTCTCGTTATTACAGCAATTATTTATGGTATTATGCTCGTTTTCATGATTCCGTCAGATGTTTTTTTCGGTAGTACGTTGGATTACAATATAAAATCTGTTAATCCAAGTTATAAACATGAAAAACCTGATTTTATTGGTGGAAGTAAGCAGCAGTTTCTCAATTTTGCTGTGGTTGCTCTGGGGTTAGCGATCTGTTTATTACTTCTTTTAGTGAAATAAGTATTACTCGTTAAAGAGAAACTTGTGAGTTGCTATAATCCTAATGAAGCGCTTATTGTGATGTTATCGTTTGTAGTGAAGGATGAGGTGAGGCAAATTGGAAAATAGATTTTTTGGAGAAAATGGTATGTTAAAAGTAATTCCTAAAAAAAATAAATTTAAAGTGGAAATATTTAATATTATCATCGCTAAATTTGAAGAAGATGTTATTTATACGGAAAAAGAAGTGAATCTTATTCTTAAAGGCTTTTATCATGATTATGCTATATTGAGAAGATATTTAGTGGACTATGGTTTTTTATCGAGAGATTCTTATGGAACGGAATATATGAAGATAAGTGATAAGTAAAAATGAATTTGTAATGGTTCTAACGGTAAAACTAAATATCAGCTACTTTATTTTGTTTTATTAGAAATAGTAATTTTTTTACTCGATTGATTCTGTTCTAAAAGAAGATTGGAAAGAAGGCAAAATAATGATTGAAATCAAAAAAATAACCCTAAATGATCTAGCAGCGTTGAAAGCTTTAAGCATTAAAACCTTCACAGATACCTTTGCGAAAGACAATACGCCAAAAGATTTAAAAGAGTATCTTGACCAAGCGTATACAGAAGAAAAATTAGCAAATGAGCTTCAAAATAAAGATTCAGAGTTCTATTTTATTTATTCAAATGAACAACTTTCTGGATACTTAAAAATCAATGTAAATGAGGCTCAAACCGAAACCATTGAGGAAGATGCGTTAGAAATTGAACGGATTTATATCGATTCGAATTTTAAGAGATTGGGACTTGGGAAAATGCTTTATCATAAAGCGATAGAACGAGCGAAAGAGTTGAACAAGACTTCTATTTGGTTAGGTGTTTGGGAGAAAAACTTTTCTGCTATGAAGTTCTATCATAAGATGGGATTTACTCAGGTAGGCCAGCATTCTTTTTATATGGGAGAAGATGAGCAGATTGATTTGATTATGAAGATGGCACTATAATAATCTATTTACCATCGAGAATGACATTCTATCAAGCAAAATAGACCTAAAAATCCCCCAACAACCTGTATAATAAAACCATCAGGATTGTAAGGGGGATGATCATGAAAGACGGCTTGTACTACGCAACACAATTTAGAGACAAAAAACGAAGCGTGACTGAATGGATCGATGAGCGAACGCAACAAGTTAAGAAGCTAAATCCTGAACTCAATGCATTTGTTGATTGGGATGCAGAATCAGCAAAAGAACAATACGAAGCTAGAGGAGCAGAAACTGGTCCTTTTTTTGGCTTGCCAATTCCGTTAAAAATGTTAGGACAAGATAAGGCAGGAATGAAATCAACATCAGGTTCTCGTTTATTTCAAGAAAACCGTGCGACTTCTACGGACAATTTTGTCAAAGGGCTAGAACGTTTAGGCCTGATTCCTTTGGGCAAAACCAATGCTCCAGAGTTCGGTTTTAAAAATATCTCTGATCCGACGATTTACGGACCAGCGAGAAATCCATGGAATCTAGCCTATTCGCCTGGTGGTTCCAGCGGAGGTGCTGCGGCAGCCGTTGCCAGTGGTCTATTTCCAATTGCTGGCGCAAGTGATGGCGGCGGTTCGATTCGGATTCCTGCATCCTTTAGTGGATTGATTGGATTGAAACCTACGCGTGGTAGTATGCCAGTTGGACCTGATGGCTGGCGTGGTTGGCAAGGAGCTTCGATTAATTTTGCGTTAACCGTTTCGATGAGAGACACAGAAACACTATTTTATCATTTACGCGGAACCGAAAAAGCTGCGCCCTATCAAGCGCCAAAAGCGGAATGGGAACATCAATCAGCGGCAAAGAAACAAGTCTTGAAAATCGCCTTTTTAACGGAATCACCTGTCGGAACACCCGTTTCAGCGGAAGCGATAAATGCGGTGCAAAATGCAGCAACATTTTTAGAGCAACAAGGGCACGAAGTCACCGAAATCCCATATCCAGTCAATGGACGTCAATTAATCGACAGTTATTATTTAATGAATGGCGCAGAAACAGCTGCCATGTTTGAAGGAATTCAAGCGGCAATCAAGCGACCGGTTACAAAAAACGATATGGAGTTGATGACTTGGGGAATCTACCAATATGGGTTACAGATACCTGCAAGTCAGTATACGAGATCGCTTCAACTGTGGGATCAAGCGGCATATAAAATGGAGCAATTATTCGAGGAATATGATGTATTATTAACGCCGACCGCCGCTGATAGTGCGCCTGAAATCGATGCAGAACTACAGAGTGATCGGATTCGTAAAGACTTAGCCCAAGCGGAGTCACTTTCCATTTTACAACTAAAAGACTTAATTTATGACATGTTTGAAAAAAGTCTGACAATCACGCCGTATACTCAGTTGGCTAATTTAACGGGACAACCAGCAATCAGTTTACCTACTCATGTAACAGCATCAGGTCTACCGCTAGGCATTCAATTTATGGCATCAAAAGGTCGAGAAGATGTATTATTTCAAGTTGGAAAGATGTTTGAACAAGAGCAAAAATTCTTATTACCAAACTATTATCGTGAATCATAGGAGGATCAAATGAAGAAAGTATTTGTTAGTTTTAGTATTGTTGCATTGAGTTTATTGATCGTTGCGTGTGGTGGCACAAAAGAACAGACTGCTGGAAAAGATAATAGCTGGCAAAAAGTTGAGGATGCAAAGAAGTTAACAGTTGCAACCTCAGGAACCTTATTCCCATCTTCTTATTATAATGATGAAAACAAATTGACAGGCTATGATGTAGATGTCATTACAGAAGTTGCTAAGCGTTTAGATGTTGATGTTGAATTTAAAGAATACAATGTAGATGGCCAAATCACGTCAGTGGATAAAGGTGAATCTGATTTAGCGGCGAACGATTTTGGTTTATCAGGGGATAGAGGGAAAAAATTCATTTTGTCTTCGCCGATCAAGTATTCATTTGACAGCATGATCGTTCGAAAAAGTGATGATTCTGGGATTGCGTCTCTTGAGGATTTAAAAGGCAAAAAAGCAGCTGGCGAGCCAAATACCAACTATATGAAAATCGCAGAAAAATACGGAGCAAAATTAGTGACCTACGATAATGCGACAAATGATCAATACCTGACAGATGTAGCGAATGGTCGGACCGATGTTATTTTGAACGATTATTATTTACAAAAAATGTCTGTGGGTGCGTTGCCTGATATTCCAGTGAAAATCTTAGAAGATGTGTATTTCAATGCGAACTTTACTGGTTTTTTAATGAAAAAAGACAGTGTTGCATTAAGTAAAAAAATTGATGGCGCATTAAAAGAGATGCAAGAGGACGGAACCATGAAGAAAATTTCTGAGACGTATTTCCAAACAGATGTTTCAGTGGAGCCGAAAGAAAAAGTGACAGAAAGTGTTTCAGCTGAATAGATGTATATACCAAAAATCGATTTTCAGTTAATGATCGACTCGATTCCCTTTCTGCTGACTGGTTTACCTTATACAATTGGGATCAGTGTCGTGACCTTTTTGATGGGGAATGTTCTTGGTATTCTGTTGACGGTTTTAGGAATGTTGCCTTCAAAAGTGATCAAAGGTTTTGTCCGATTTTATATCTCTTTTTTACGGGGAGTTCCAGGTTTGGTTTTATTATTTCTGCTGTATTTTGGTCTGCCCTATCAATTAAGTGCCTTAACTGCGGCGTGTATTTGTTTTGGTTTGACAAGCAGTGCGTTTATTGCTGAAATTTATCGTGGCTCGATTGCTGGGGTGGATGCAGGGCAGTGGGATGCGGCGTATGCATTAGGATTACCGTTTGGAAAAGTGATGCGCAAAATTATCTTACCGCAAGCTTTTCGGATTTCGATTCCAGCTTTAGGGAATGTGGCAATGGATTTGTTAAAAGGGACATCATTAGCTGCAATGATCACGATTCCTGATATTTTTCAAAAAGCCAAAATCGTGGGTGGAAGAACCTTTGATTATATGACGATGTATATTTTAGTAGCGGTGATGTATTGGCTCTTATGTGTAGCGATTGGTTGGGGGCAAGGTTGGTTAGAAAGACATTATATCAATCGTTATAAAGGAAAATCAGAAGTGAGAACGTAAAATAAACTGTGTAAGTAGTTGAGGAGAAGCTACTTGCACAGTTTTATTGTTGTTAGGGTGTAAAGACAAATAGGGATTACTATTCTTTTATTCTCAAAAACCGAGTATAATTATTATAGCAAATCATTTTAAATAGAAAGTTGGAAAACGAATGAATCAGAAGGAAATAAAAGAGATAAGCCAATTTTTAGTAACGGAATATAAGGATAGCTTGATCAACGGATTAGTGTAAACACCAAGTCAGTTTATGATGCGCATGAACGTAGAGCCAAAAGTGGAAGCCTATTTGCGACCGTTATTAAATCAAGTAGAGCAAGAATTTAAAAATAATACTAAATAATCGAGTAATAATGTTTTAGGAGGAAAGAGGATGCTTGTTTATATTTGCTGTGCAGGTGGGATGACGTCTAGTATGTTTTGCCAAAAGATCGCAAAAGCGGCAAATCCTAATGAGGTTTATTTTGGACAACTTCATGATGTAATTGCTAATTTTCAGAATTTATCTAACACCTATTCTACGTTGATTGTATATGGTGGAGAAGGCGAAATTAATAAGTTAAGCTTAGAACCAATCTTTAAACCATATGTGGATGGTTTATTTGTTTGTCCTCAAGTTCGTTATAAAACAGCAAGTTTCCGAAAACTCCTTTCACCTTTAGATATTTCTTGCATGGATATCGATATGAAAACTTTTGGGAATATGAATGGAGAAAAAGCGTTAAGAGATATTTTAGATTTTAAGCAAGAAACATAGTACGCTACTGATAGAAGCAAAGGTGCAAATTGATTTAGCTTGCTACAATGCAAGCTTTTTTGCGTGAGTTTGACCTATTTTTAAGAGATAATACGCGAGGAAATCAAAATGACGATTTGCAGAAGGGGCTATTTGAAAAGGTACAAAAGCAAGAAGCCAATCATACGAAAACTGTAGGTTTTCATTTTTAGCATTGACAAAAATAAAAAGATACTCTATATTTATGGTATCGATATCACAAAAAGGAGAAAAAATGGCTACGATCAAAGATGTCGCAAAAAAAGCTGGTTTATCTGTTTCAACAGTTTCACGTTTTTTGAATGATCATCCGTATATTTCAGATGATAAAAAAGAACGAATACAACAAGCAATGGATGAACTAAACTACGCGCCGAGTGCGATTGCAACACAACTTCGTTCAAAAAAATGTACGACAATTGGTGTGTTGATTTCAAGAATCACCAATCCCTTTTTTTCTTATTTAGTGGATGCAATCGAAAAACAAGCAAAAGAACATGGCTATCAGCTGTTGATCATGCAAACGTATGATGATCCAAAAGCAGAGTTGAAAATGCTGGAGTATTTAAAACAACAAGTGGTTGCAGGTGTTATCATGACTTCTATTGAAAGCGATTCACAAGTGATTGAAAGGTATTCAACATATGGTCCAATTGTCTTGTGTAATGAAAAATTAGAAGGAACAGGTATTCCAAACATTTCTACTAATCAAGAAGAAATTAGTTATGAAGCAACCAATTATCTTATTCAAAAAGGATATCGTAAAATCGCTTATTGTACCGGTGGAAATCTCACAATCGGTGGACATGGTCAGCGTCGGACGAAAGGGTTTGAACGAGCACTGGCTGAACATAATTTACCCATCAAAAACAAATGGATTTTTAAACAAGTCCATAACATGAAAGATGGTCAAAAAGTAGCAAAAGAACTATTAGCTCTACCTAAAAAGGAGCGACCAGATGCTGTGTTTAGTGGAAGTGATGAGGTTGGGATTGGAATTATCCAAGAAGTGCTTCAACAAGGATTAAGTGTACCAGAAGATTTGGCAGTATTAGGGTTTGATAATCAGCCAAGCACAAGTATTATTGCCGTCCCGCTAACTACCATTAATCAGCCAACAACAGCATTAGGAATGGAAGCTACGAAATTAATGGTTGCGTTGATTGAAGGAACAACCTACAAAGTAAATAAACAAGAGCTTATTTTATCGCTAATTGAGCGTAAATCCACCTAGGTGGATTTATTCTTACGAAAATATGATATCGATACCACATGTGGTGAAAGGATGAATAACGAGTGAATATAGACATGAAAGACAATAAATGGTGGGAAAAAGAAGTGATTTATCAGATTTATCCTAAAAGCTTTAAGGATTCAAATAATGATGGAATAGGGGATATTCAGGGGATTCGAGAAAAGTTACCTTACTTGAAAGAACTGGGGATTACCATGATTTGGATTTGTCCGATTTTTGCGTCACCAATGGTGGATAACGGCTATGATATCTCTGATTTTGAAGGAATCAATCCTGAATTTGGCACTATGGCTGACTTTGATCAATTGTTAGAAGAGGCGAATGAACTGGGAATCAAAGTGATTTTAGATTTAGTTATCAATCATACATCAGATGAACATCCGTGGTTCCAAGCGGCATTAAAAGACAAAGAAAGTCCGTATCGAGATTATTACATTTTTAAAGAAGGGAAAACAGAACCAAATAACTGGCGTTCGATTTTTGGTGGTTCAGTTTGGGAAAAGCTACCAGATGAAGAGGTCTATTATTTCCATGCCTTTGATAAAAAACAGCCCGATTTAAATTGGGAAAATCCAGTCTTACGCCAAGAATTATATGGAATGATCAACAGATGGTTAGAAAAAGGAATTGCGGGTTTTCGGATCGATTCGATCACATTTATCAAGAAGGATCAAGATTTTGTCAGTTTACCTGCGGATGGCGTAGATGGTTTGGCTTCTTGTAAAAGTAAAACCCGGAATCGGCCAGGGATTGAAGTGTTTTTGAATGAACTGAAAAGAGAAACCTTTGAGAAATACAATTGTGTCACAGTTGGGGAAGCGCCAGGTGTTCCTTATGAGGAATATGGGGATTTTATTGGAGATGATGGCTACTTTTCGATGATTTTTGATTTTAATTATTCAGATATCGATGTTGAGTCTGGTTCTGATTGGTTTAAACGAACGAATTGGACAACGAAGGAATTTAAAGAGAAATTAAAACGATCACAAGAAGTCTTACAAGCCAATGGTTGGGGCGCTAATTTTATTGAAAACCATGATCAGCCACGTGCTGTTTCTAAATTTATCAAACCTGAGTACCAAACCGATGAAGCTGCCAAAGCGTTAGGCATGCTCTATTTCTTCTTACGAGGAACGCCATTTATTTATCAAGCCCAAGAGCTTGGAATGCAAAATGCCAAACGTAAAACGATCGATCAATTTAATGATATCTCAAGTATCGATAATTATCATCGTTCAATTCAAGAAGGGTTTACACCAGAAGAAGCGATGAGCTTTGTTAATCATCGAAGTCGAGACAACACACGTACGCCATTTCCTTGGGATGATAGCCAATATGGGGGATTTTCAACGACCACACCATGGCTTGCGATGACAGAAGAATATCCAAGTCGAAATGCACAGCAGAACCAAGTATTAGCACATTACAAAAAAATGATCGAACTTAGACAACAAGGAATAGTAAGTGATGCTTTAACAAAGGGGACAATTATTTTCATAGAGAATGTACCAGATAATGTTGTTGGATATAAACGTGTATTTAAGGAAACTGAGGTATATTCATATACTAATTTAAGTGATACGGAGGTACTGATTCCCTTCGAAAAAGGATTGTTTGAATTACTTTTAAATTCTCATGATGATGTAGCAGTTGAGGTAAACGAATTAAAGCTCCATCCTTATCAAAGTGTTTTATTTAAAAAAATAAATGAGGTGTGTGACAATGGTAATTAACTACAAACAAATTGGAGAAGAGATCATCGATGTTGTCGGGGAAGAAAATATTACAGGGATCACCCATTGTGCGACACGTTTGCGTCTGGAAGTAAAAGACCGTGAATTGATTGATGATAAAAAAATCGAAAAAATCGATCAAGTAAAAGGGGTATTCTTTAATGCTGGACAATATCAAATTATTTTAGGTACTGGCATCGTGAATAAAGTTTATGATTCGCTGGTTCAAAACAATCATGATTTATTGGAAAAAGAAACCTCTTTAGAAGAAATGAAAAAACCAAGCAATCCAATCAAACACGCGATTCGGACGCTTTCTGATATTTTTGTACCAATTATTCCAGGAATCGTGGCAACTGGGTTATTTTTAGGGTTGAAAGGCGTCTTTTTAAACGAAAGTGTTTTAGCTTTCTTTGGGACATCAACTGACAAAATTCCTGAATTTGCTTTAGTTCTGTTAAGCGTGTTAACCGATACTGTTTTTGCTTTTTTACCTGCGTTGATCTGTTGGTCCGCGTTTAAGAAGTTTGGTGGTACACCGATCATTGGGTTTGTGATTGGGCTGATGTTGGTATCGCCAATGTTGCCGAATGCTTATTCTGTGGCAGACATCAATAGTGGTGTTGAACCGTTGATCGCATTTGGATTTATTCCGATTGTAGGCTATCAAGGAAGTGTCTTAACCGCTTTAGTCATTGGGTTACTAGGGGCGAAATTGGAAAAAGTGTTACGTCGAAAAATGCCGAATTCCTTAGACTTGATGTTTACGCCTTTTGTGGTTATTTTGGTAATGTTGCTGACGGGTTTATTGGTTTTAGGGCCAATTTTACACTTTGTTGAAAATGGTTTGGTTTACCTGATTACAGGTTTGATCAAATTGCCATTTGGGATTGGTGGATTATTGATTGGCTTCTTATATCCTCTAGCAGTTATGACAGGGATGCATCATCTGTTTATTATGATTGAAACAAGTTTATTAGCAACAACTGGTTTTAATCCACTGATTACACTTTGTGCAATGTATGGCTTTGCCAATGCAGCTGTGAGTTTTGCCGTGAGTGTGAAGGCCAAAGATAAGAATGTAAAAGTGATTGGAACGAGTGCAGGTGTGACACAACTTTTAGGTGTAAGTGAGCCAGCGCTATTCGGGATCACGATTCGTTATGGGATGAAACCACTGGGGATCATGTTAGGTTGTTCTGCATTAGGCGGCGCTGTTTTATCGTTGCTAAACGTGCAAGCGAATTCATATGGGTTAGCGGTCATTTTGTCACCATTGATGTATATTTATAGCTCTTATCAATTAGTGACCTATATTGTGGTTGGCATTTGTATCTTTATCTTGTCGTTTGTGTTGACGTATCTATTTGGTGTGCCAAAAGAAGTGATGATGCCAGATGATGAGTATTTAGGAGCAGAACAATGAGTTGGACCAATGAACAACGCTATCGAGCGGTAACGGATGCCAAGTATGGGGAACTGTCAGTATTAGAAGCAAAAGTCGCAAAGAGTATCTGGCGGCTATAGTATCACATTCAGCCTAATTATGGTTTGTTGAATGAACCAAATGGATTTTGCTATTATAATGGCAAGTATCATCTATTTTATCAATGGTTTCTCTTTGGAGCTGTACACGGGATGAAGCATTGGTATCATTTAACCAGCGCTGATTTAGTGGATTGGCAAGAGGAAGGTGTGGCCTTAATTCCAGAATTTCCTCATGAATCCCATGGGATATTTTCTGGGACGGGTCTCGTGAAAGATAATCAATTGTATTTATTTTACACAGGAAATCATCGAGATGAAAAGTGGCAACGACATTCTTCTCAATGCTTAGCGATTCTTTCAAGCGATGGCAAAATAGAAAAGTTAGCGGAACCAGTTATCAGTGGACCTCCGCAACACTACACACATAATTTTCGAGATCCTAAAGTTTTCAAAAAAGGCAATCACTATTACATGCTAGTTGGTGCACAGCGAGAGTCGTTGGAAGGCTGTCTCCTCGTCTATGTGTCAGATGATTTGAAGTCGTGGAAATTCAAACAGGAACTAAAAACAAATAGGGAATTATCTATAAAAAATGGCCGAATTCAGCAACAGCCAATTCAGGAATTAAAGCAAAAACGAGTAAAAACAAATCAGCACCATATAAAAGTAGTGAGTAGTCGTGAACGATTAAAAACAATCTATTCTGAGGTTGGAGAATACAGAATCTCAATCAATGTAGGGACGGCAGAACGGGTAGGAATTGCTTTTAGAGTGGGGGATGATGAAGAAACAGTGTGTTTATTAGATCAAGTAGCTAAGTATTTTAGCTTAGATCGTACTCGTTCAGGAATCCCTGTGGCCACTGATTTTGGTACAGTGAGAAAAATGACTTACCAGCAATCAGTTATTCAACTAACTGTTTTTCTGGATCAATCGTCAATTGAAGTCTTTGTAAACGATGGAGAAGCCGTTTTTTCCAGTTTGATTTTTCCGAAAGAGGACAGTCGTTACCTTGAAGTGTTTGCAGAAAATGGTACGGCTCAGATAGAGATCACACAATGGTGTTATGCGTAAAAAAATTAAGAAAATTGTTAAGCGAACAAAGGAAGTTGGGACAGAAGTGTCTAGTCTCGATAAACAAGCCAGCATTCAAAGCTTAGTGCTTTAGCACCTAGAAAACAAAGGGAGCAAGGTGTCTTTCAGACACCTTGTATTGTGTATCATCGAATCCTATTGTTCTTTGTGTTTCACAGCAATTTACAAAAATGTGATCGAAGCGTAGCTTAGTGGCTGCTTCTGCTGCTATGGTTCTCGTTTCACTGCGATCCTCGAAGCATGGAGGTGCGTTTGCTCCCAACGTTTATTCGGGATTAGCGTGTTTAACAAAAAGAAAACCAACTTTTGAACCGACCCCAAAAAGCTAGGCTTATCAAGAGAGAAAAAATCATATAGGGCTAGTATTTTACCGAGAAATCAGTTACTTTATAATAAATAAGCTATGGAAGGGTGTTTGAATCATGGAAAAATTCACTACTATCAATACTGGTATAAGGGAATTACTCAGCCAAGCTACAGCAAAAAATAAAGTAGACGATGAATTAATAAACTATTTAAACTCTGATGATCGTATTTTATATTTACGTTATAATCAAGATATCTTAGTAGGATGCATTGGTATTCAACTAATGGAAAATAATCTAATAGAAATCAAACATTTAGCGACACAAAAAGCCTATCGGTACAAACGAATTGGAAGTAATATGATAGCCTACATAGAACAAGCATACGCTCCTTCTAAGCTTTTTGCTGAAACGGATAAAGAGGCGGTTGGATTTTATAAGAAATCTGGCTTTAACATCAATAGTTTAGGTGAAAAGTATCCTGGAGTGGAACGATTTAATTGTGTGAAGTAAAGAAATGATTATTTTCGCATAAATTTATTAGTGAAATAGGTTCATTTTTCAATACAACGTACAACGAATTGGGGGAGGGATCGATATGATTAAACAGGAGTTAGTAACACTTGAATTAAAAATACAGCAAGAAGATGTTCGCTCAGATAAAAAACAACTAGCGCAACTGGTTCATGATAATTATTTAGAATTTGGTCGTTCTGGCAAGGTCTGGAAAAAAGCGGATCTTTTGGTAAGTGATCAAAAGATTCCTCAACTCCATATTCAATCAAGTGAATTCTCAGTTCAAAAAGTTGGTGAAAGATCTTACTTAGTGAGCTATCTTACTACAGAAAAAGAGACAGGTAAGCAAACCAATAGATGTTCTCTTTGGGTAAAGGAAGAGAATGCTTGGCAACTTTTATTTCATGAAGGAAATGATTTCATTGAAGAAGACAAGTCATGACAGCAACCAATTTTATAAATGGTCTGCATCTTAAAATAACGAAGACAACAGATTTTACTATTTACCTTCCTGCAAAACAATGAGATAATGGCTCTGAAAAAGATTAAATTTGGAGGGAAATAAGTTGGGAGATTCATTAGTTCAAAATCAGTGTCGTAATTGTGGGGGAGCGATCACTGATCCAGAAACAAAAAATTGTCCTCATTGTGGGACGTCACAAGATATTGTTCAAACAACGATCGATGAAAAAAACAAAAATGTGGAGTTATGTCCAAATTGTGGCTCACCAGTAACGTTTAATATTGAAAACCAACAGTTTGCTTGTGATTTTTGTCATTCTACCTTTACGACAAAAGCTGAAAAAGACTTTGATAATTTGACGTTTGAGCCAGATAATTTGATTCCATTTCAAGTACCAGAAGGCTTAGCCAAAAAACGATTTTTTGAATGGTTGATCAAAGGGGCGAATGTTCCTTTAGACATTCTTGGAAAAATCACTAATCTTCAACTTGAACAAGTTTTTATTCCATATATGGGTGCGACTGTGGTTTATGAAGGATCGTGGGGTGCTGATATTGGGTATAATCGTTCTGAAAGCTATACAGAGTATGTAACAAAAGAAGACAAAAAAGGCAACAAGTATTCTGAACCAGTCACAAAAACTCGAACAGTTGTCGATTGGAATCATTCAAGTGATATTTTTTCAGGAACAGCATTCAAAAGTGATCTGATCAATAATGAATTGACGGGCTCAGTTGCAGAATTTGCAAAAAGTGTTAGTCATTTGGCTTTTGTACCAGATGTAAAACCCTTTGATGAGCATTATACGGCAGGGACTCGTCAAATGAAGATTTCATCAGATAAAGTATCAGAAGTTTTGCGTTCGATTCGTGATTTTGCCAAGGAAGAAGCAGAAAAAACGATGCATAGCGTGTTACCAGGGGATAAAAATAAAAATGCGAAAGTAACGAAATTTACGTATGATTTAACTTCAAAATACACATATGTTCCTTTTTGGAAAATTATGTATAAGTATGAAGGAATCGATTATATTGTAATCGTTACAGCAGCTAAAAAAGATAAAATCGAAATGGATGGTAGCCGCCCAATGAGTCAAGAAGATTCGACTGTTGAAAAAGCGCTGAAAAAAAATGGTCGATATGGTCTATTAGCAAGTTTGTTATTCTTTGTAGTGAATGCAATGAATATACTTCCTGATGCTACAGGACCATTTACTGCGATACTTGTTTTAGTTGGAATAGGTGTTTGGATTTATTTTGCGATCAAGCGTCATAGATTCTTAAGTACCAATAAAAAACATCTTAAAAATAATTTACATGAATATCCAGATTATGTAAGTCTACTAAAACAATATCCAGAATAGTGTCAAATAGTTGAAAGCAATGACTACCATTTATTTAGATGCCATGTGGCTGGGATATGACTCGCTGAGTTGTGTCCTAGCCACATTTTTGTTTGGACTCGTGATTATTTCATTTAAGTTTGGCAGGTTATTCTAAAATTTTTTATTTTGTGCTATTATTATGTATAATTGTAAAAAATAAATTAATTTAAGGAGTGCAATTGAATGGAAATGGTAGATATGTTAGGGAAACTGAATCTGAGCCCTAGCACAAAGAATAAAATAGACCCTACTCAAATTTCAGTAGAAAAAAATGTTATTGCATTTGACGATCGAACGATTCAAATTAGTAATGTTTCGCAATTATTTGTGGCAGAACCAGATTCAAAAATACCTTGGCTAGCAGCTTTATTGTTTATGTTTTTTACAGGAGGCTTTGTTCAAGGTTATTTTTGGGGCATATTAGGAATGATCATCACTGGTTTTTATATCTTTTTAGTTATTATGAGTAACTTAAATAAAGGGTATTATATTTATGTCAATCTGAATTCTGGTTTTACTTATTTGATCCATTGCGAAAATCAAGCATTTGCGGAACGAGCGCGCGGTGTGATCGAAAATTGTATCAATGATGTGTATAGTAAAGAAAAAGTAGTGATCAATATGAAACAAGAAAATATTCAGATCGATAATCAAGTCATAAATATGGATCAAAGTATCAATGATAGCACAGTCGTATCTGGCGATAATAATGAGGTGAAGAAATGAAGATAAGAGGAAATGATTTTGGTGGTATCAACAATTCAACTGTTGTGATTGGGAATAATAATAAGGTTACAAATGGAACGAATGAGGAAATCGATTGGGAGCAATTCTCTGCAGAGATTATGATAACGTTGACAAAACTTCCACAAGATAGTAAAGAGTTTCGAGCTTGTTCAGAGTTATTAATGGAATCGACTTCAAAGGATGAAGGAAAAGTTGCGGCATTTTTGAAAAAGCATGCAGCGCAATTTAGTTCTGATGTTTTCAGTAACTTGGCAAGTACACTTCTTGCAGATACAATCAAGAAGCTGATGTTTTAATAGATAGTCATTATTTTGTGGTGCGAACCTTAAGTGACCATGAAATCACTGTAGGATTCGCACCAATTTTTGCTAGAGAAAAGACGATTTTCAGCGTTTTTTCTCATGTAAATCACAGAATAGTGATAGAGTTTAGGTGGAAAGTAGTGAGTGTTATAAGAGAATACTGCTTTTTCACGGTCTCACTCTGTTTAGAGTGAGTGGATTGAAATGTGAAACAAAAGAAGCGAATCTATCAGATTTGAAAAGTCTCACTCTGTTTAGAGTGAGTGGATTGAAATTAAAGGTACAATCATTATGCGTGACAAATTAGTTGGTCTCACTCTGTTTAGAGTGAGTGGATTGAAATAATTCATCGGATTTTGATATCGTGGACCATTATTGTCTCACTCTGTTTAGAGTGAGTGGATTGAAATAGTGGATCTCGGCTGCAATCATTTTGGAATCGCGTCTCACTCTGTTTAGAGTAAGTGAAGTAATTTTACTCCTCAAAAGAGAAAATCATACTTTTCAAAGCACTTATTTTTTTGGTAGCACAACTAAAATAACTTAATAAATCTAGCTATTTAAATCTTTTCTTAAAACGACTCAATAGAGCTAGATTTATTTAGTGTTCCCAATTTTTTGTCAGAAAATATAGACAAAGTTAAATACTTTATATAACATAGTAGTTATCATTGTTAATTATAACGTGGGTACAAAAGAGGGTTAAATCAAGGAGGAGTCAATAGATGAAAAAAATAGTGAAATCATCAATGGTTGTGTTGGCATTAGGATTAGGACTGTCGATTGGTTCATCTGAAGAAGCAGATGCGATGTATGAGTCGCCTTATTCTTATTTTAATGATTATGGCATAAGGCAAGGTTTATTCTCTGATGTCGATAGTCTTTATTCTAAGCGTTACCGAGCTGAAATGGATCAACTGATGGAGAAACATGAAAAGGGCTTGATTTCTGATGATGAATTCGATGAGCTATCTGAGCAATTAACTGAAACAGACGAAAAAAATCTTCTCAAAAGAGCAACACTATTTGAAAATTACGGACTAGTAAAAAAAGCGGATATCCAAAATATAACACACTTTGATACAGATTTTGAGGCGTATTCTTCTCTGAATGGAATTGAGCAAATGACAGCGCTCGAACAGATTCAGGGAGAAGGTGGGAACTTTAATAGCTTTAGGGAACTTGCAACGTTAAAAAAATTGAAGACGGTTATGTTAGAAGCGAATAATCAACTAACATTAAATAGTTTTAAAAATTTAAAAGAGTTAGAAACAATTCGATTATTGTTTGATGGCTATGAAGAGAATGAGGAACAACAGGACACAGGATTTACACAAGCACTAACAACAGATATTTCTGCCTTATCTAATTTGGATAAGCTAAACAAGATAGAAATCAGTGCTCGCGGCAGAATGGCGACGGTCACATTAAAAAAAGGGACAACTTCCTATCAACTATTTGATCCAATCGTACCATCAAAACAATTTGAAGGCGCTACAATGAAGTATTCTTCAGATAGTGAAAGTGATGAATGGCTGGAATGGAATAATTTAAACGGAGATGAAAAATACTTGGCATTTAGTTGGCGTATAGAGAAAGGGGCAAACTTTTCTTATACTGGCGAAGGACAAATTCCAATTCGTTGGAAATAACCCACATGTAAACTCACTGACAAGCACAGTGAGTTTTTTAGCTGGTGACATTATTTCTCAGAAATTTTAACAATGATCCAAGGAATTGAGTGAGCACGGCAATAGATTACAAGGTATAATTAAAAAGTGAGAAAATACATAGTAACTTCTATAGAAGTTAAAAGGAGAATGAAATATGATTCGAAGTGAGTTGAAAAAGAAAGCCCAAAAACATCTGCATGGCTACTATGGAAACTGGAGTTTGTTAGCTATTATTCCGAGTGTCGCCTTATTTATCTATTTCTTTTTTATAATGATTCTGGTCCAAGTGCCAGAAAATACGGTGAACCAGTCAAATAATTACCAATCTTGGCAAGATGACTACTCTGCAAAATCAAATCGCTCGAATACTGAGTACCAAAAGGGATATGATGACGGCTATTTTGATGGTTACGATGAAGGGTATGATGATGGACTTTATCAAGAGGAGGATTATGACGAAGATGTTTATGATGGAAAAAATTTGGACTCTATTTCTTATAAATCAAGTTTATCACCAGTGAAAAATACGACACGAACGGTTACCTATACACAAACAACAACAGTTGAAACACGTTTTAGCGGTTTTTTTGCTTTTTTATTCGGGCTACTGTTATTGCTTGTCACTATTTTATATCGTGGGATGGTACAATGGGCAGCGATCGATAATGTGGAAGGGCGTAAATTTAATCTTAAATCGATCTTTACAACTTTTATTAGTGAAAATGGTAAACGAACAGTGAGTGCGAATCTGCTAGTAACGCTCTATGTTTTTTTATGGTCATTATTATTTATGATTCCTGGCGTGATCAAACAATTATCTTATAGTATGACGAACTATTTATTGAAAAAAGACCCTGAGTTAACACCAAAAGAAGCAATGGCGCTTAGCCAAGCATTAATGCAAGGCTATAAATTGGAATATTTCATTTTTTCTTATTCGTTTGCCTTATGGCAATTTGCAACATTCTTTAGTTTTGGTTTAGCTAGTGTCTATGTTATTCCTTATTATGGTGTGTCGGAAGTGTTGTTTTTCGATCAGATCATTGCAGAGAAACACCACCTATTTTCACAAGAAAAAGAAGCGGGATTTGCTGATTTTTAGAAGAATAAACAAAAAAATAGTGCGAAAATCTTGGTTGAGATTTTCACACTATTTTTTTATGAACCGGTACTAACAAAAGGGCTGATCAAACCAGCTAACCCTTCGATATTTCTTGTTTGGATCATGATTGTTCCAGTGCCGTGAAATTCATTGACGACGCCTTCACCCGTTGTAAAGCCAAAAATACCTGAAGCGACTTTAATGTTATAATCCAAGGATTCTGACCAAGCAACAACGTGTTGATTATCGACCACAAAAGGCTTTGTACCATCCAAATGGATTTCAACGATATCCCCGTAACTATTGATCAACAACGATCCAGAACCAGAAGTTTCCATCACGAATAATCCACCAGTCCCACCAAAGATTGCACCGCTAAGTTTTTGACGTTTCATATTGTAAGACACGCTAGCGTCACAAGCTAAAAATGCACCTGTGTTTAAACGCCAATGTTCAGAGCCGACTTGAAGTTCTTTGATGGCACCTGGAGTTGCTGGTGCTAAAGCCACTTTTGCAGTATCTGTTAGACCGGATGCTTTTGTGATAAAGAAGCTTTCTCCGCTGGACATTGAACGCCCCAAAGCACGAATTGCGCCGCCTAAACCTGACTTTCCGTTGCTGTTCATTTTTCCTTCAAAATTGATCTCACCATTGTGATAGACCATTGCACCGCTCTCTAATTGAATACTTTCTCCTGTTCGTAAATCCACTTCAACCAATGGAAAAACAGTATTTTCTGTCATTTTGTACTGCATAATACCAACCTCCTAAGCTATTTCTTTTATTAGTATACCTTATATACAGTAGGATTTCTTCAGAATTAGTTGATTTTTCTAAAAGAAGCACCTAAAAAAGGTCTCTAATAATCCAATTGTTGTAAAAGAGTGAAGCACCAAATGAAAGCAGTTTTTGCGCTAATGGATTTTAACCTCTGCCGATAAAAACGATCGTGTTCGGTTCTTTTTTGCTCAAGAAAAATAAAAATGATGGATCATTTTTTATGTCTTAGGCTGAGGTCTCAGGCATTTTTTGGTATAAAAATGATGGAAAAGTTCAATTCAAGATAAGAAATACTAAAATAATAATTGACTTGTTGGAAGGATGTTTTATAATAGAATAAAAGTTGTTGCTAAAAAATATTTTTTAGACATCACAAAATTTTAGTTTTTGATCAGTATTAAAGTGAGAGGTGAAGCATTATAAACCAGATAACCGATTGTACTGCCGTCGTTTTATGTGGCGGGAAAAGCTCTCGGATGGGATTTGATAAATCCTTGCTGCAACTAGACGGAGAGTTTATGTTGCTTAGAACAGTGAAGCAGTTAAAAAAAATCTTTCCAGAGAGTTTATTAGTGACAAACAAACGAAGTAAATTTCCACCTGCTTTTTCTCATGTTGCAATACTAGAAGATCATTACCCAGAAAAGGGCCCACTTGGTGGTTTAGTTACGGCATTAGAAAATATAAAAACAAACTATTTATTTTTGCTAGCTTGTGATATTCCTAACTTGAATGTTGATTTGATTCGAAAAATGGCAAAATCCATGGAGTCATACGACGTAGTTATTTGTAAGCAAGAGAATCGTTTAGAACCTTTATTTGCTTTTTATCATGTTACTTGTTTGGCTATTTTAAAACAGCAACTTCAGACAAATGATTGGCGTATTAGAAAAGAGTTTGAGCACTTTTTGGTCAAAGTAGTTACCTTGGAATCGTCTTTTGGCTTGGAAAATGTCAATTCGCCTAAAGAATTAATGTTGTGGAATCAATGAAATTATCTATATGAAAGGAGCTTCAGATGGATTTTGAGAGTAGTCAAGATGTAGTTACAAGTTTAGGAGACAAAGCAGTAGCGAAAACTCAGTTATCTTTTATTCGATTGAGTATTTTAGGAATCATGGCGGGCTTTTTTATCGCCCTAGGATATTTATCATTTATTAGAATCTCTGGAACGATGCCAAAAAGTTGGGGAGGGTTCTCAACATTTTTAGGTGGGTGTTTATTTCCAATTGGATTGGTAGCGCTTACTTTCGTTGGCGGTGAATTGGCAACGGGGAATATGATGGTCATGACGCTAGGTGTTTTACAAAAAAAAATCAGCAGTAAAGAGTTGCTTTATAATTGGCTGATTGTTTTGTTCACAAATTGTATTGGTGGCTTTTTAGTGGCTTATTTCTTTGGTCATGTTGTTGGGTTGACGGAAGGAGCATTTTTAGAAAAGACCATTTCAGTTGCTCAAGCAAAAATCGCAGATCCACCACTTGTCGCATTTATTTCGGGTATCGGCTGTAATATTTTTGTCTGCTTAGCGGTTTATCTTGGTGCGATGGGCAAAACGTATCTTGGTAAAATGTTTGGTCTGTGGTTTCCAGTGATGGTTTTTGTTGTTTGCGGATTTCAACATGTGGTCGCAAATGCTTTTATCATACCAGCAGCTATTTTTTCAAATGCTAGCGGGATTCAGTGGTCGGACTATCTTGTCAATACAGTCTTTGTTTTTTTAGGAAACGCGGTTGGTGGTAGTTTATTTTTAGCAGTTCCATTGATGTTTGTGACGGCTGAAAAAAAGGAAGCGAGTGAGCCTGATGGTATTTACGAAAAGTATTGAGGTCCATAATATGATCCAAATTGGTTCGACAGGACGTAATAGTGGCAAGACGACACTGGCTAAAAAAATCATTGCTGAAAATTATCAAAGGTTTACAATCTATGGTTTAAAAATCATAACCATTAGCGGTGCTCGTGGCAAATGTCAGCGTGGCGAAACAGGATGCGGGATTTGTACAAGTATTGATGAAGGATATGAGTTGATTGAAGAATCGAATAGTGTTGGTTCAAAGGACACGATGCAATTGTTAAAAGCAGGCTGCAAAAAGGTTTACCTATTAAAAGTCTTTCATGATCATTTGCTAGAAGGCTTTTTAACTTTTCTACAGTATGTCCCAAGAGATACCTTAATCGTATGCGAGTCGAATTCCATTCGTGAAGTGGTTAAACCTGGTTTGTTTGTAATGATGAACAATCAAAAAAGCTTAAAAAAAACGGCAGCCAAGGTGATCGATGAAGCCGATATTGTTTTGGAAACGCCTAAGTTCGTTCGTTCATTTAATTTAATCAAAACAAAAAACGGTGTTCGCTTTTCAGAGAATGACGTGGAAAATAGGAGAGAAAAAGTATGAGTTCATTAAGTTTAGCAGAAAAGGAAGCGATTATTTTAGCAAATGATTCTGACCCACAGCGCATCCTAAATATGTTGATTGCCATTCAATATGGCTCTGAGGAAGGGTATATTGATGAAGAAACGGCACAGCTAGTTGGGGATCATTTGCATTTATCCCAAGCTCGAGTTTATGAGATTTTAAGTTTTTACGCTATTTTAAAAACAGAGCCGCAAGCAAGATATGTCCTAAAAATTTGTAATAGTACGCCCTGTCTTTTTACAGGCGGAGCGATGTTAGCAGAGGTTTTGGAGACGATTTTAGAAGTTCCAGCAGATGAGCCAACACCGGATGGACTGTTTATGTATCATAGTATTCCTTGTATTGGTGCCTGTGATCAAGGACCTGTAATCAAAATCAAGGATACCGTATTTGCTGATTTGACGGAAGCGAAGGTTTATCAATTGATCGATGACCTCCAGCGTGGATGTTATCAAGAGCTATAGGAGGAAGAAAAATGATCAAACGAAATCAACCGGTATTATTAGAACGTGTTAATAAGATGAGGCAGGCGACAAATGTTGGTGAATATCAAGAATACCAAGGATTTTCAGGGTTGTTAAAGGCAATTGAAATGGAGAAAGAGGCTATTTTGGATGAACTGGATTTAGCGCATTTACGCGGACGTGGTGGAGCGGCCTTTCCATTAGGAAAAAAATGGCGACATTTATATGGGGCCAAAGGCGATACAAAATACATTGTCTGTAATGCTGATGAAGGGGAACCTGGAACGTTTAAAGATAAAGCGTTATTAAAGCATGATCCTTTGAGTGTCATTGAGGGCATGGTGATCGCTGGCTATCTTTTTTCCGCTAAAGCAGGGTATATCTATATGCGGGGAGAATATTTAGGCATCCAGAAGATTTTTCAAGAAGCCTTGGATAATGCTGAAAAAGCTGGTTTTTTAGGAGAAAATATTTTAGGAATTCCAGGTTTTAACTATAATATCACGATTATTTCAGGTGCTGGAGCGTATGTTTGTGGAGAAAATTCAGCTCTTTTAAACTCGATTGAAGGCAAAACGGGTCGACCAAGAGTTAAACCGCCTCATTTAGCAGATGTTGGTTTGTATCTGCAGCCAACGTTAGTGAACAATGTTGAATCATTTGCAGGGATTCCTGTGATTTTACGTGAAGGAGGGCAAGCTTATCGTGAACTTGGAACCGAAGATGGTGGTGGCACTAAACTGATTTGTTTGTCTGGTCATATCAAAAATCGTGGCTTGTATGAAGTAAATCTTGGTACGTCGCTACAAGACATTCTTTATTCTGAAGAATACGGTGGCGGTTCTTCTACAGGTCGACCGTTAAAATTTATTCATTTTGGTGGCCAATCTGGACCGATTGGGGCGGTTCAACATCTTGAGGATTGTATCTATTCCTACGAAGGATTGTGGGATAAGAATCTATCGATTGGTTCTGGTGCGATCGTTGTGATGGATGATCAGGTGAGTATCGTTGATTATTTAGTGCAGGTCGCTGCCTTTTTTGCACATGAATCTTGTGGTAAATGTACACCTTGCCGCTTAGGTACAACACGAATTTTGGAGCTTCTGACAAAATTCAATAATCAAACGGCGGTTGTTGGTGATCTTGAGCGACTTGAAAAAATGTTGATGCATGTGACGAACCTTTCCGCGTGTGGATTAGGCCAGTCTGTTGCCAATCCGATGAAAAGCGGTTTAGCTTATTTTCCGGAGGAATTTGAGGCTGGTATCCGTGAAGCAGTTGCACCAGTAAAAGGGGGGCTTTGGTAAGATGGAAACAAAATTGAAAACAGCAACCATTACGATGTCGATCGATTCGCAGCAGATTACTGTACCAAAAGGAACAACCGTATTAGAAGCGGCATCAATGTTGAATATAGAAATCCCAACACTTTGCTATTTGAAGGAATTAGCGCCAGATGGTTCATGTCGGATGTGTACAATTGAAGTTGAGGGTGGCCGAAAAGGTGGATTGACCACTGCTTGTACAGCGCATTGCCAAGAAGGCATGGTGGTGTATACAGGATCACCCAGAGTCAACGATTCTCGCCGCTTTGTCTTAGATTTACTATTAAGTAATCATAAATTAGACTGTTTTTCTTGTGGGAAAAATGGGGATTGCAAACTGCAAGACTATTGTTTGGATTATGGCATCGATGATACCAGCTTCACGGATGGTAAACGAATGCCTTGTCATCAAGAAGATACGAGTAATCCTTTTTTTGATTATGATCCAGAAAAGTGTATTATGTGCAGGCGTTGTTCTAAGGTCTGTCAGTTACGCCAAGGACGAGATGTTATTAGTATTGCTAAACGTGGTTTTGATACGAAAATGTCCCCTAGTTACGGAGCTGCTTTTGATCAGTCACTTTGTGAGTCTTGTGGAAATTGCGTTTCAGCTTGTCCAACAGGTGCCTTAGTGAGTAAAGATCATAAAACTTATCGGGAGTGGGAGACAAAAAAAATTCCGACCACTTGTCCGCATTGTGGGACTGGTTGCCAAATGAATCTTGTGGTGAAAGGAAATAAATTAGTTGGTGTTGAACCAATCAATGGCGCTGCAAATAAAAATCTTTTATGTGTGAAAGGCAAGTTTGCTTCGTATAAATTTGTAGGTTCTGGTGATCGTTTAACGGAGCCGCTGATTAAACGTAATGGTGTTTTTGAACCAGCAACCTGGGATGAAGCATTGAGTTTAGTTGCGGACAAATTTAATCAATTGAAGGCCGATCATGGTCCAGATTCTTTAGCTGGTTTTTCGTGTTCACGGTCGATCAACGAAGATAATTATGTTTTCCAAAAAATGATGCGGGCGGCAATTGGAACAAATAATGTGGATAATTGTGCCCGGGTTTGTCACTCTGCTTCTGTCCATGGTTTGGCCCACACATTAGGATCAGGTGCAATGACCAATCCAATTGCAGATATTACGACAGATGTTGAGGTGATTTTATTAGTTGGTTCAAATCCAGAAGAAGCTCATCCAGTGATTGGTTCACAAATTCGTCAAGCAATGCAGCGCGGAGCAAAAGTGATCGTGGTCGATCCTCGTAAAATCGATTTAGTCAAAAATTGTGAACTTCATTTACAAATCCAAGCTGGAACCAATGTAGCTTTCGCCAATGGCATGATGCATGTGATCTTAAAAGAAGGTCTGGCTGATCAGGCCTTTATCAAAGAAAAGACAGAAGGCTTTGAAGCGCTGGAACAACTTGTCGCCGAGTATACGCCTGAAAAAGTGGCAGAAATTTGCCATATCGAAGCAGATGACTTGATCAAAGCGGCTAGATTATATGCGAAAGCAGAAAAAGCGCCGATCATTTATTGTTTAGGTGTGACTGAACACTCAACTGGAACAGAAGGCGTTATGAGCATGTCGAATATGGCAATGCTCGTTGGAAAAATTGGGAAACCAGGTTGTGGTGTTAATCCTTTGCGCGGGCAAAACAATGTTCAAGGAGCCTGTGACATGGGATGTATGCCGTATGATTTCCCAGGATATCAAAAAGTTGCCAATCCAGAAGTAATGGCGAAATTTGAAAAAGCATGGGGAGTAAACTTAAATAAAAATGTTGGGCTGACCTCGACCCAAGTCTTACCGGCTGCGACAGAAGGAAAGATCAAAGGCTTGTATATTTTTGGCGAAGATCCAATCGTAACCGATCCTGATACCACTCATGTACGGAAAGCACTAGAGAATTTAGAATTTTTTGTTGTCCAAGAATTATTTATGACGGAAACGGCGGCATACGCAGATGTAGTGCTTCCAGGAATTAGTTATGCTGAAAAAGATGGAACCTTCACGAATACTGAAAGACGTGTTCAACGAGTGCGTAAAGCAGTTGAACCGAAAGGTGAAGCGAGAGAAGATTATGCGATTTTCTGCGATGTGATGACCCGACTTGGCTACCCAAGCCATTATGACTCGGCTAAAGAAATCATGGATGAAATTGCCAGTCTTACACCAACTTTTGGCGGAATCAATTATGACCGATTAGAAGTAACCGGTGGTTTGCAGTGGCCTTGTCGTACACCAGAAGATCCAGGCACACCAATCATGCATGTTGGCGAGTTTACCCGAGGTAAGGGGTTATTTATGGCAATTCCCTATAAAAAATCTAGAGAACTGCCTGATGAACGTTACCCTTATCTAATGTCAACAGGCCGAATGCTTTATCATTACAACACCCGGGCAATGACAGGTCGAACGGAAGGGATCAATCAGCTTGCGAATCGTTCCTATATTGAAATCAACACAGTGGATGCCAAGCGTTTGGGTATCAAAGAAGGCGATAAAGTCAACGTTAAATCCAGAAGGGGAACAATCGAAACCTATGCGGCTGTTGGAAACCGTGTTTTTCCACAAGAAGTCTTTATGACCTTCCATTTTCCAGATGGAAACGTCAATGAATTAACCAACGCTGAATTTGATGATATCGCAATCATTCCTGAATATAAGGTCTGTGCTGTTGATATTACACCTGTCAGGTAAAAGGGAGTTGTTTCAATGATTGAAGTCGAAGCAGCAAGAATAAAAATCAACCAATTTTTCGCTCAGCAAAAAGCAGTGGAGCATGTTTCTATTTTAGACGCTGTTGGACGAGTCTGCGCAGAAGATATCTTTGCTAAAATCGCTGTACCACATTTTCCTAGAGCTGGCATGGATGGTTATGCCGTTATTGCTGAAGAAACACAAGGTGCAAGTTTAGAAAAACCAATTTGTTTAAACGTCAGCAACTCGATTTTTGCTGGAGATTCAGAACCAGATAGTGTAAATGAATCTGGTTCTGCTGTTAGAATCATGACAGGAGCACCGATTCCCGCCCCTTTTGATGCGGTGATCAAACAAGAATGGACCGATTATGGTCAAACAGAGGTCAAAATCTACCGAGAAATCAAAGCGGGGCGTAATTATGGTGTTGTGGGTGAAGATGTGAGGCTTGAACAAAAGATTTTTTCAAAATATCAATTGATCAATAGCCGTGTAGTTGGTATCTTAGCAGCCCAAGGAATTGAAATGATTCAAGTCTTAGCGCCAATGAAAGTCGGAATTTTAGCGACTGGTAGTGAGTTAGTTTCTTTAGGGGCAACGCTCACTTCAGGCAAAATCTATGACAGCAATCTATATACGCTAGCTTCGTTCATTCAATCTAGTGGCAGTCAAATAATCTTCAAAGAGCATTGCTCCGATGATCCTAAAGAGATTGCTGAGCTCATTCGTGAAAGAGTGACAGATGTGGATTTATTGATCACAACGGGTGGTGTTTCAGTGGGGGAAAAAGATTTTGTTCCTCAAGTTATCGAAGCTTTAGGTGGAGAGACGCTCTTTCATTTTGTGAATATGAAACCAGGAACACCAATGATGGCAAGTAGCTATCAAAATAAACTACTTTTAAACTTGTCTGGCAATCCTTTTGCGGCTGTGGTCAATTTGCATTTATTTTATTGGTCAGCGCTGGCTCATTTTCTAAACTGCTCTGAGTTAAAGCTAGAACAACGTCAAGTCCAATTACTAGAAGAGTTAACGCCTTCCAATATTCGCCGCTTTATTCGGGCGTATGAAGAAAATGGTATGGTGTCTTTAAATGCAAAATTACATTATTCTTCAGTATTTCATAATACTCTTGAAACCAATTGTATGATCGATCAACCAGCTAAAAAGCTATTGAAAAAAGGAGACTATGTAACGGTTTATTATTGGAAATTTTAACAATTTAGTTATGACAAGGAGGTACTGTGTAATATCAGCTCGTACCTCGCTGTGTTTTACAGCAATAAGCCAGCATGCACGAAAATTGTTCTTCAAATTTTTGTGCATGCTGGCTTATTGTTGAAGATCCTGATTTTTTTCATACCGTTTATTTGGACTTTGAGTGACTGGGACATGAAACAAAGAGTTTTGTTCCACACTCTTTGTTTTTTGCGGCTAAAAAAAATTATTTATAACAGATTGTTTTTTTTTAGTCAGAGTGCTAAACTTAAGGAAAAGATGGTCAACTTTATCAATGGTTTAACCAATAATGAAAACGTTTTAAGAGGTGCTTAGATGAAAGAATCTTTACAATTTACTCATATCAATGAACAAGGACAAGCTCGGATGGTTGATGTTTCAAAAAAAGCAGCAACAGAAAGAACGGCAGTCGCTTACGGAGAGATTCGTATGAATCAAGAGGTTGCATCAGGGATCAAAAATCAGACGATAAAAAAGGGCGAAGTGCTACAAGTGGCTAGAGTGGCAGGGATTATGGCGGCAAAAAAAACAGTTGAATTAATTCCTCTCTGTCATGTCTTAGCCTTAACGAAATGTGAGGTCGATTTTAGCTGGAAGACAGCTCAAATTTTATCCGTTCGTTGTTTAACAAAAACAGTGGGTGTTACGGGTGTTGAGATGGAAGCCTTGACTGGCGCTAATATTGCCTTGCTAACGATTTATGATATGTGCAAGGCAATGGATCGTGAGATGAACATCATGAATGTCTGTTTATTAGAAAAATCAGGTGGTAAAAGCGGCCATTTTATTTCAACAAATCAGGAGATCAACGAATAAGGTTGTAGGAAGGCGGACTTAAAATGAAGGATTCTTTTAATCGTGAAATTGATTATGTGCGGCTATCTGTGACAGATCGTTGTGATCTTAGGTGTACGTACTGTATGCCGGCAACAGGAATGTGTTTTCTAAAAAAAGATGAGGTTTTAAGTTTTGATAACCTAGTATTTTTGATCAAGAGTTTAGCTAAACAGGGAATTAAAAAAGTTAAAATCACAGGTGGTGAACCCTTGACTCGCAGGGATACTGTCGCGTTGATCAAGTCGATAAAAGCTATCAATGGCATTGAAAAAGTGACCTTAACAACGAATGGTATTCAGTTGGCAAGATATGCTGAGGCTTTAAAAGAGGCGAATTTAGATGGACTCAATATTAGTATTGATACATTAGATCCAGACGAATTTCGTGCAATTACCCGAGTAGGGGAGTTAAAACGAGTATTAACTGGTTTGGAAAAAGCCATCGAGGTAGGTTTACCGAATATTAAAGTGAATACAGTTGCTAGAGGAGAGCTGACAGAAGCGGCTATTTGCGAAATTGCAGCACTTGCTAAAACGAACCCCATCCATGTACGTTTTATTGAGTTGATGCCGATCGGTTTAGGCAAAGGCTGTCCTGGAAAGACGCAAGAAGAGCTCTTTTCTATACTAGAATCAAACTATGGCAAGCTGAGACCCTTTGAACAGCGTTTAGGAAATGGACCAGCTAGTTATTTTTCATTACCAGATTTTAAAGGGAAAATTGGCTTTATTAGTGCGTTAGGTCATTGTTTTTGTGCTGAGTGTGATCGGATCCGGATTACAGCAGATGGCTGTTTAAAAACCTGTTTGCATATGGATGATGGCTGTGATTTAAAAGGCGCTTTGCAGACAGAAGATGAAGAATTATTGTTAAAACAGGTTTTTTCAGCAATTCGACGTAAACCCGAGAAACATCATTTTTTAGAGAGTCAGGGCGATTCTCGGTTAATGTCACAAATTGGAGGGTAAAGAGTATGGCAGTAGGAGAAATTATTGGGATCAATATTAGTGAACGACGGGGGACGCAGAAAAAAGAAATTCCAGAAGTCAATTTAATCAAAGGGTTTGGGTTAGAAAATGATGCGCATGGCGGAAATTGGCATCGCCAAGTCAGCTTGTTATCTTTTGAAAAAATCACCGAGTTTAACGAACGGGGGGCTCGTGTAGGCAATGGTGCTTTTGGCGAAAATATTATTGTATCAGGAATTGACTTGCGTGTATTACCTGTTGGCAGTCAAATTCGGATTGGTCAGGCGGAATTAGTCGTGACGCAAATTGGTAAAGAATGCCATAAACATTGTCAAATCTATGCACGAGTGGGCGATTGTATTATGCCAAGAGAAGGGATTTTTGCTGTTGTTGTAGCAGAAGGTCATATTAAAAAAGGAGATCAACTAGAAGTTGTATAAAGTAGGAATCATTACCTTAAGTGATAAAGGCTCTCAGGGATTACGCGAAGATGAGTCTGGTCGGATCGTCAAAGAGCTGATCAAAGATCAATTTGAACTGGTGAATCAAACTATATTACCTGATGAAGTGCGTGAGCTTAGCGCATTACTGATTGAATGGTGTGCAACGTGTGACTTGATTTTAACGACTGGCGGTACAGGTCTAGGTGTCCGAGACATCACACCAGAAGCAACCTTAAGTATTGGCGAAAAAGAGATTCCAGGTATTAGTGAAGGAATGCGCATGCAAAGTATTCAAAAAACGCCCTTTGCCATGTTGAGCCGAGGTGTTGCGGTACAGCGTGGGAAAACCTTGATCATCAATTTACCAGGAAGTCCTAAAGGGGTGACAGAAAATTTAAGTTACTTACTACCGATTTTACCTCATGCCTTAGATATTTTAACCAATCGAAAAACAGAGCATTAAGCGGAGGAAACCAGGATGAAAGTTGTAAAGACAGTTGATGCAGTAGGGTTGATTTTGTATCAGGATATTACCAAAATCGTAAAAGGTGAGTTTAAAGGAGCACTTTTTTCAAAAGGCTATCAAGTTAAACAAGAAGATATTCCTGTGTTGCTTGCATTAGGAAAAGAGCACTTGTTTTTTAAATCAGATGAATCAAATTTGATCCACGAAAATGATGCAGCTGATTTTTTATATCATTTGATTGCTGGAGAACAGATGCGACCAACACCAGTTTCAGAAGGGAAAATCGAAGTAGTAGCTGAAGTAGACGGCTTATTGAAAGTCGATCAAGACAGGTTGTTTGCCTTAAACTCGATTGAAAAAGTTGCAGTTGCAACACTGAAAAATAATCAAAAGGTTAAGGCTGGACAAAAAGTAGCAGGAACACGGATCATTCCGTTAGAAATTGAACCAGAAAACTTGCTTCAAGCTGAAAAATTGATTGGTCATAAAGAAATTTTAACTTTAATCCCTTTTAAGCCAGTAAAGGTAGGAATCGTGACGACGGGCAGTGAAGTATTCAAAGGATTGATCAAAGATTCTTTTACCCCTGTTGTTAAGGAGAAATTATCTCACTATCCAAATGCTACGATTGCTTTTCACGAAATTGTCAATGATGATCCACAACAGATCACAAAAGCGATCGAAAAGATGCTGGCAGCTGGAGCAGAGCTCATTTTTTGTACTGGCGGTATGAGTGTTGATCCAGATGACCGCACACCACTAGCAATAAAACAAACAGGAGCGAAGATAGTTTCTCATGGTACGCCAGTTTTACCAGGTTCGATGTTGTTGTTAGCCTATTTAGATGGAAAAACAATTGTGGGGTTGCCAGGAGGCATGATGTTTTCTGAACGGACGGTATTTGATTTATTATTACCAAGGATCATTGCGCAAGACACGATCACAAAAGAAGAAATCACCGCTTTAGGATATGGTGGCTATTTGTAAATTAGGTGTCGAGCAACACAGGCTAACCCGCTACGCTTTCAACTTTTAGGAGGAGAAATCATGAAACAAAATCACAAAGTGAAGGGGATTTGTCTACTGGTATTAGCATGTTTGTTTTTAACAGCGTGTACAGCTCAAAAGACGAAGACAACCGCTTCAACTAGTTTCAGCAGTTCAGAAGAGGAACATCACCTATTGATCGCAGCGGCAGCCAGTTTAGAGTCAGTCATGGAAAAGCAAATCATACCAGCTTTTGAGAAAAATAATCCTGGAACAACAGTAGAAGGAAATTATGATAGTTCTGGAAAATTACAAACACAAATTGAAAAAGGATTAGAAGCGGATATTTTCTTTTCAGCTGCAACCAAGCAAATGGATGCATTGGTTTCACAAAATTTAGTAGATCAGAAAAGTGTTGTCCCATTATTACAAAATCAATTAGTGATGATTGTGCCAAGGTCTTCTGATGCTGATTGGAAAGAATTTAGTGATTTGAAAAAAGCTGAGATGGTTGCGATAGGCGATCCTGCAAGCGTTCCAGCAGGGCAGTATGCTGAAAAAGGCTTGAAAGCATTAGGTTTATGGGAGGAAGTCAAAGCGCATGCTAGTTTTGGAACGAATGTAACGGAAGTGTTAAATTGGATTGCTGAAGGAAGTGCTCAAGCCGGTCTCGTTTATGCTACTGACGCAGCTTCTACGGATAAAGTCAAAGTTGTAGCTGTTTTACCAGAGGATACCTTGAATGATCCGATCATCTATCCGATTGGTTTAGTTGAGAAATCGAAAGAAAAAGCAATCGCAGAAGACTTTATTACCTTTATGCAAAGTAAAGAAGTGGCGAAATATTTTGAAGATACAGGTTTTATTATGAATAAGTAGGTGAATGTGATGGATTTAAGTCCAATCATTATTTCGTTTCAAACGGCGATCATGGCGATTTTTTTTACTTTTTTTAGTGGAACCTTGATTGCTTATCTTGTTTTCCGTCAGAAAAATCAAGGACTTAAAATGCTGCTTAACAGTCTATTTACCTTGCCGCTGGTGTTGCCGCCAACGGTTTTTGGTTTCTTTTTATTGAATATATTCGGTGTTCAACAGCCAATAGGTAAATTTTTGTTGGATTTTTTTTCTGTTAAAGTGGTTTTTTCTTGGGCAGCGACAGTGATCGCAGCAGTTGCGGTGTCATTTCCTTTGATGTATCGTTCTGCGATCGCAGCGTTTGAACAAATTGACCCTGATCTATTAGCTGCTGCTCAAACGTTAGGGTTTTCGGAGAGAAAAATATTTTTTAAAATTGCATTTCCTTTGGCAATCAATGGGCTTTTAGCGGGAGGCGTATTAGCTTTTGCTCGTGGGTTAGGTGAATTTGGGGCAACAACGATGCTAGCAGGAAATATTGCAGGAAAGACTCGAACGTTGCCGTTGGCTATATACTCAGCGGTTGCGGCAGGTGACTGGTCATTGGCGCAACAATATGTGACGATCATTGTGCTTATTTGTCTGTTGATCTTATTTTTAACAGAGCTATTCAGCAGAAAATCGCGGAGGATACAAGGATGAAACTTTTTGTTGATATTCAAAAAAAATTACGTGATCATCAGTTGAGTGCTACATTTGAGCTTGAAGCAACCACCTTAGGAATTTTAGGTGCTTCTGGTTGTGGCAAAAGTATGCTTCTAAAATGTATTGCTGGGATTGAAACGCCAGATTCAGGTAAGATTCAATTAGGGGATCGAGTGCTTTTTGACCAGGAAAAAGGGATCGATTTACCACCGCAACAGCGTAAAGTAGGACTGCTGTTTCAGCAATATGCACTGTTTCCACATTTTACAGTATTTAAAAATTTAAGCAGTGTGACTAAGGATCAATCATTGATTGCAGCGCTGTTAGGGATGTTTCATTTAGAAAATGTTAAAAATAGCTACCCTAGACAGCTTTCAGGTGGACAAAAACAGCGTGTAGCTTTAGCTCGGATGTTAGCCTCGCAGCCTGAATTATTATTATTGGATGAACCTTTTTCAGCATTGGATACCTCATTAAAAGAGGAGCTCCAACTAGAATTACAAAACCATTTAGCCGACTTTAAAGGAAATGTCCTGATCGTCAGTCATAGTCTAGATGAACTCTATCGATTATGTCCGCAGCTCCTGATCATGACAGAAGCAGGGGTAATCAAGGGGCAAACGACTGAGTTGTTTAAGCAACCACAAACAGAAGCCGCCGCTCGTTTGACGGGCTGCAAAAATATTTTTCCTGTTAAACGGATCGATGCTCATACGGTTCAAGTTAAGGGGTGGGCAACGCCATTGATTGTCACAGCAAACGTGCCTATAACTTGTCGCTATATTGGGATTCGAGCTCATGATTTATTGGTAAATGGTGCTGAAGGTAACCAACTGGATGTACATTTTGTTAGTAGTCAGCAAACTCCGTTTGAACAGAATGCTTGGTTTGTATGTAATGACCTTGATCTTTGGTGGAAAGGGAGTAAACAAATCGAAATGAGTACAGTCAAACGATTCAGTGTATCACCTGATGCCATCATGATTTTAACCTAAAGGTTCAAGTTGTTACTTAATCAGAGGAAATCAATTGGAAAATAGAAATGGGAGGTTATTTATTGTGATGAAAGAGAGTGACTTTATTGATTATTTAACTGTCGCACTTAAAAATTTAGGCTATACTAAAACGGGGATTTTTAATGTTGAAGGAGAAGTTAAAAGACTACTCAAACTCTATTCAGCTGCAGAGATAAAGGAGAAAGTAGAACAATCGAAATAAATCAGTTGTAAATAATCAAAACTTTGATAAAGTAAAGAGTAAGAGTAACTCGTGGAGGCAAAAGATGAGCGTGTATTTAGAACGACCAGAATTTGAAGAACCTATTCTTTTTAGAGCCTTTATCAATGATGGCATGACGATTGTTTACCCTCATTGGCATAAAGAGATTGAAATCATCTATTCGATTCGGGGAACGGTTAATATTGGTGTAGGAGATGAAATCGTCCATGTAGCTGAAGGGGAGATTTATTTCTTTGCTAGTGGGGAACCGCATTATTTTTTAGCTTCGCCAGATAGCGAACGAATCGTTTATCAGTTTGACTTGAATATCTTTGACGAGATAAATTTAAGATCAGCGAATGATTGCAGCTTGATTGAGCTATTTGAAACGGGAGAAAAACACAGTTCAAAATGGTCGAAGTCATTAACGTTGGAAATGAAAAAACTACTACAGCAGTTATTTGAGGAAGCTGAAAAAAATGTGCCAGGTAAAAACTATGCACTGTTTAATTTACTGTTTCAACTAATCACAACTTTTTACAGAAGACTACCTCAAACGAAAATGGAAGTCAAAAAAGGTGCTAAAGCTTCTACCATGAAGTATAAAGAAAACTTAGAACAGTTAGATCGTATCTTTACTTATGTAGAAAATCATTATGAAGAATCAATTACGTTAGAGGAGATAGCAAAGTACAGTGGGTTTAGCTCTTATTATTTTACACGCTTTTTTAAAGCTAATACGGGTACGACTTTTATGAGTTTTTTGACGGAATATCGTATCAATCAAGCGAAGTTTATTTTAGCGAATGAAAAAGTTCCGATGATCGCAGTCGCTGAAAAATCGGGATTTGCTAGTGTGAAAACCTTTCATCATGTGTTTAAAGAGCAGGTGGGGATTTCACCGTTGAAGTATCAGAAGAAATTTCTCGAGATATAATACAAAAGCCCAAAAATGAGGGCTTTTTTTTAATAATAAAAACTTGCATTTTCTGCTAGATGATGTTATTCTTATCACTCTCAAAGAGTAATGATTACGATTTAGAAAGAGGTGAAAGGAAAAATGGCTAAAAAATCAAAAATCGCCAAAGCAAAACAGCAACAAGCATTAATTGAAAAGTATGCTGAAAGACGCATTGAGTTAAAAGCGAATAACGACTATGCCGCTTTAGCAAAATTACCAAAAGATTCCAATCCAAATCGCTTGAAAAACCGTGATTTGATCGATGGACGACCAAGAGCATACATGCGTAAATTCGGTATGTCTAGAATCAATTTTAGAACATTAGCGCATCAAGGTAAAATTCCTGGTGTACACAAAGCAAGCTGGTAATTATTAACTAGTAACCGACAAATAGATGCAAAGAGGTGATTGGATGGAGAAACAAGATCTTTCAAGTGCACGTAGAAGATTGAAGTGTACGAACCGAAAAACAAGAAAACGAGCATTAAAAATTATTCAGCAATATAAACGGGAACAAAGACATCGAGTGATGACTTCTGGTAGTGTTGGGTAAGTGTTTTACTAATCGAATGAGAAAATGAAGTTCTTCCTTTTTAGTAAAGAAGGGAAGGGCTTTTTTGTTTTTGTTGAGATTATTAGGATTGTAAAGTTGTTTTGATTTAAGCTGTCCCATTTCTATGGTGTGGCTAATTTGGAGTGATTGAAACTTCTCTCCTTTAGATTGCTAAGCGCTGTCTAAAGTCAGTTTTATGTATGACGTTTGGTGATTCATAAGTAAGGAGACAACGCCCCTTTTAGTCGCCTTGTACTGTTCATCATCTACTCTGGCAAAGCCAGTCGCAGTGATTCGCAAGTAAGGAGACAACGTTCCTTTTAGTCGCCTTGTACTGTTCAACATCTGGCTCTGGCAAAGCTAGTCGCAGTGATTCGCAAGTAAGGAGACAACGCTCCTTTTAGTCGCCTTGTACTGTTCATCATCTACTCTGGCGAAGCCAGTCGCAGTGATGAACAGCAATATCCAGGAACTTTTCAACTGGAATCTAGGAAGAAAGCTCTTTCATAATTTTGTATAGTAATAGTGTAGAAGTGGAACCGTTTTATTTTTCCACAAAATAATATGAGTAGATTACTGGAGGTTTTATGATGACGTTGAAAGTAGGAATTATTGGTTGCGGCGGGATTGCGAATGGGAAACATTTACCAGCACTTGCACAAGTAAAAGAAGTCGAAATGGTTGCTTTTTGTGACCTAATCAGTGAACGAGCAGAAGAAGCAAAAATGCACTATGGGGCATTAACAGCGAAGACATTTATCAATTACCAAGAAATGCTTGAAGAAATGGACTTGGATGTGGTTCATGTTTGTACACCAAACAGCACGCATGCCGAACTATCAATCGCAGCAATGGAAGCGGATTGTCATGTGATGTGCGAAAAACCAATGGCAAAAACGTCTGCTGAAGCGCGTAGTATGATCGAAGCCGCAAGTGAAACAGGAAAAAAATTAACAATCGGTTATCAAAATCGTTTTAGAAAAGATGCAACGTATCTACATGAAATTTGTGATGAAGGCGAGTTAGGGGATATTTACTTTGCGAAAGCCCATGCCATTCGCCGTCGTGCAGTGCCAACTTGGGGTGTTTTCCTTGATGAAGAAGCCCAAGGTGGCGGACCGTTGATCGATATCGGGACTCATGCGCTGGATCTGACGCTATGGATGATGGACAATTACAAACCAAAATATGTGGTAGGAAAAGCTTATCATAAATTGTCTGAAACAGAAAATGCAGCCAATGCTTGGGGCTCTTGGGACCCTGAAAAATTCACTGTTGAAGATTCAGCATTTGGCTTTATCATGATGGAAAATGGCGCGACAATCTTTTTAGAATCGAGCTGGGCGCTAAATAGTTTAGACGTAAAAGAAGCCAAAACCACTCTTCACGGTACGAAGGGCGGAGCTGATATGAATGACGGATTGACGATCAATGGCGAAGATCATAGTACACTTTTTGAAAAGAAAATCGAATTAGAACCAGGCGGTGTTGATTTTTATGATGGAGCCGGCGACAAGCCGGAAGTGTTAGAAGCACAATCATGGATCGATGCAATCATCAATGATACAGAACCTGTTGTTAAACCTGAGCAAGCTTTAGTTGTGACAGAAATTCTTGAAGCAATTTACAAAGCATCCGAAACGAATCAACCTGTATTTTTCAATTAACTCAAGATTATCTAGCTTCATGAGCTAGCATCTCGTAAAAAAGATAAAATATGAATGTGACAAAAAACATCACAGTCATATTTTCCTATTTTTCGTCGATGCTAAACGGCTCATTCAGCTTCTAAATTAGGGGGAAAAAACGATGATCCAAGTCACAGTCTGGAATGAATTCCGTCATGAAAAAACAGATGAAGCTGTAAAAAAGGTTTACCCAGATGGCATTCATCAACAAATCGCACAATTTTTAAAGGAAGATGATTTTTCTGTGCGAACAGCTACCTTAGATGAACCAGAGCATGGCTTAACAGAAGAAGTTCTAGCAAATACCGATGTCTTGATTTGGTGGGGACATGTTGCCCACCAAGAAGTTTCTGACGAGATTGTGCAACGCGTCTATCAATGTGTGTTGGAAGGGATGGGCTTAGTCGTCCTTCATTCAGGTCATATGTCAAAAATTTTCATGAAACTAATGGGCACATCATGCGATTTAAAATGGCGAGAAGCACAAGAACATTGCCGCATCTGGACTGTAGCGCCAAGCCACCCCATTGTTGAAGGAATCGGTGAGTATATAGAGCTTGAAAAAGAAGAAATGTACGGTGAACATTTTGATATCCCAACACCAGATGACTTGATTTTTATCAGTTGGTATCCAGGCGGAGAAGTCTTTCGCAGTGGTTGTACCTACCATCGTGGTAACGGAAAGATCTTTTATTTTCAGCCAGGTCATGAAACGTATCCTTCTTATT